>NZ_JBFAXX010000037.1:0-86146 GCF_040680995.1 Kitasatospora sp. NPDC051914 | reverse complement strand
GATCGCCGCGCCTCCGGAAGGGATCCGGGGGCGCGGCGATCGCGTGTCGGGGCCGCGGGCGGTCAGTCCTCCTCGACGGTCTCGAACACGTCGGGTTCCGGGGTGGCGAGGCCGCCGAGGTCGCGGACCTTCTCGCGGAACGCGTCGGCGCTCATCGCCGCCCGGTGCGACTGCGCGTCCGTCCAGCGCGCCGTCTCGACGAACACCTCGGGGCTGCGGGTCGAGCGGTACAGGGTGTGGCTGAGGAAGCCGGGCTGGCTGCTCATGTGCTCGGTGATGCCGGTGAGGACCTTCCGGAACGTCTCGACGTCGCCGTGCACCGTGAGTCGGTTGATGACCGTGATCATGTCCTGTCTCCTGTGGGTCGTTCCGAGGGGGACGCCGACGCTCCGACGGCCTCGCGCAGGCTGCGGCGGAGGATCTTGCCGTTCGGCGAGCGGGGGATGCGTTCGACCACGTCGAGGTACTTGACGTGCTGGTAGTAGGGGAGCCGGTGGTTGACGAAGGCGGTCAGCTCGTCGAGGTCGGGGCCCGGGTCGCCGGCCGCGCCGGCGCCCGGTGCGAGGACCACGAAGGCGTGCGCCACCGCGCCCGTCGCCGCCTCGGGGTGGTCGACGACGGCGCAGTCCCGGACGGCCGGGTGGCGGATCAGGACCTGCTCGATCTCGGTCGGGGAGACCAGCCAGTTCTCGTGCTTGAAGACGTCCTTGATCCGGTCGACGAGGAACAGGTGGCCGTCCTCGTCCTGGTAGCCGATGTCGCCGGTGGAGAACCAGCCGTCGGCGTCGGTCGCCGGGCCGCCGGCGTGCAGGTAGCCGGCCATCAGCTGCGGACCGCGGACCTGGACCTCGCCGCGTTCCCCGGCCGGCAGCGGGGCCCGGCCGTCCACGTCCACCACCCGGCACTCCGTTCCGGGGACGGGCCGGCCGACCGAGCCCGGGCGGGGGTCGGCGGGCAGCTCGCAGTGGGTCAGCGGTGAGGTCTCGGCGAGCCCGTAGCCCTGCACCACCGGGACGCCGAACTGCTCGCCGAGCGCCCGGGCCGGGGCCGGCAGCAGCGCGGACCCGCCGGACAGCACCGCCTTGACGGTGTCCAGCGCGAGCTCCTCCAGGGCCGGGTCGGCGGCCAGGGCGGCGAGGCGGACCGGCAGGCTGTAGAGGTGGGTGGCCCGGTGCCGGTTGGCCGCCGCGACGGCGGCGGTGGGCGCCGAGTCGGGGCAGAGCACCTGCGTCGCCGCCGCGTACACCGCCGAGTTGAGGTGCATGGGGTGGTACAGCGGCAGGTGGTTGACGGTGACGGAGTCGCCGTCCAGGCCGTGCACGGCGGCGATCTGCGCCGCGTTGGTCACCAGGTTGCGGTGCGTCAGTTGCACGGCCTTCGGGTCGCCGGTGGTGCCGCTGGTGAACTGGATGCACGCCACCGCGTCCAGGTCGGGCGCCGGGTCGCGTTCGCCGGGCGGCAGCAGCCCGATGGGCAGCCGCTCGGCGGTGATCACCCCGCCCAGCCCCGGCAGCCGCGGGCGCAGCCGCTCCAGCCGTTCGGCGACGTGCGGCGGGGCGACCACCACGGCCACCTCCGCCGTGCCGAGGGCGTGGACCATCGCGTCGTCGCCCATCAGCGGGTTGACGACGGCCACCGTGTGGCCGGCCCGGACGGCGCCGTAGTAGGCGACCACGAACGGCACGTCCAGGCTCGCCACCACGCCCACCACCGCGCCGGTCCGGCCGACCGCCGCGGTGAGCGCGCCGGCCGCGGTGTCCACCTCGGCGTCGAGGTCCGCGTAGGTCGTGTCGCCGAGCGGCGTGCGGACGGCGACCCGGTCGGGGGCCTCGGCCGCGGCCCGGCGCAGCAGGCCGTCGAGCGGGAGGTCGGGCACCAGGCCGTCGAGCCGGAGGTCGGGACCGGGGGCGGGGGCCGGGCCGACCACCGTGTCAGCCGCGGGCCGCACGGAGGCGCTCCTCGGCGAACTGCTGGGCGTAGCGCAGGGTCTGCAGGCTGTTGGTGCTGAGCACCCGGCGCAGGTAGGCGCGGGCGTCGGCGACCGTGGTGCCCTCGCCGAGCAGGTGCAGGGCGGAGGGCTTGACGGTGGCGGTGTGCCGGGCCCTGGCGATGACGCCCTCCGGGGTCTCCTCGAACAACCAGTGGCCGGTGTGGCCGTCCAGCAGGGCCGGGAGGTTGATCTGCTTGTAGATGATCTTGTTGATCTCGGGCAGGCAGACCCGGACGGACCGGGTGGTGTGCTCGCTCCCGTCCGGGGTGTGGGTGTGCATGTCGAAGAACTGGATGCCGGGGGTGTCCTCGGTCATGTCGAGCTTGGTGACGTGCGGGACCCGCTCGGGCCACCGGTCGGCCGCGTACAGGAACTCGTAGACGTCCTCCAGCCGGCCGCCGATGAACAGCGGGTCCTCGAAGGAGATGACCCGGGGCTCCAGGTCGCCCCACTGCTCGGCGGTCCCGCGCAGCGACTCCACCTGGGCGGGGGCGCGCTCCTCGTGCTCCGCCGTCGTCCGGGCGACCGCCTCGGGGTCGTCGCCGGCGACGGTGAAGGTGTGGACGAGTTCCACCGCGGTCGCGCCGTCGCCGTGCGGGGTGAACGTCCAGGTGGCGGTGGCGGACTCGAGCGGCGCCGGCGGCGCCACCTGCTCCAGCGCGATCCGCAGGTTCGCGCGGTCGAGCCGGCGGCGGGCGTCCCACGTGTGCACGTCGGTGCCGCCGGTCAGCGCCCAGCGGCGCACCAGCTGGGTGCCGTCGGCGTCCTCCTCGAGGACCTCGCCGTGCACGGCGGGGCCGAAGTGCTGCACCCAGGCGGCGAGGTCCGCCGTCAGGTCGAAGCAGAGCCCGGCCGGTGCCCGGACGATCGCGTTGTGCCGGACGGTGTGCGTGGTCGACATGCTGTGTTTCCTCTCGACGGATCTGGTTCCAAAAGGTCACGGGCCGTGCGGGGCCCGCGGGTTCGGGGCCGGGCGAGGCCGCCGGTCAGCGTCCGCCGGAGACGTCGACGACGGAGCCGGTGATGTTGCCGTTCGCGGCGGAGCACAGGAAGGCGATCGTGCGCGCCACGTCGTCGGGTGTGCTGAGCCGCCCGGTCGGCGTGCGGAGGGTCTCGCGTTCGCGGACCTCGGCCGGCAGGTCGGCGAGGACGCCGTCGGTGCGCGTCAGGCCGGGGCTGACCACGTTGACCAGCACGCCGTCCGGCCCGGCGTCCCAGGCGAGGCTGCGGGCGAAGCCGTGCAGGGCGGCCTTGCCCGCGGCGTAGAACTCCTGCCCGGGGGCACCGTCCCGGGCGAGGTGGGAGGAGAGCAGGGCCACCCGGCCCCACCCGCGGGCGCGCATCCCGGGCAGCACCAGCTGGACGGTGCGCAGGGTCTGCTCCAGGTTGTCCCGAAGCAGCGGCTGCCACTCCCCGGCCGGCACCTGTTCGGTGCGGCTGCCGGGCGGGCGGCGCCGGCCGCGGCGGAGCGCGTTGGCGACCAGGACGTCGACGCCGCCCCAGCACCGTTCGACCTCGGCGAGCGCCGCATCGACGGAGGACGGCTCGCCCAGGTCGTACGGCACGGCGAGGGCCCGGCCCGCGGCGGCGCCGAGCTCCTCGGCGAGGGCCCGCGCCCGCTCCCCGCCCGTGCGGTACGTGATCGCCACCCGGGCGCCCTCGGCGGCGAACGCCCGGGCGGTGTGCCGGCCGATGCCGGCCGAGGCGCCGGTGACCAGGACGGTCCGGCCGGTGAGCCCGAGGTCCACGGTCACACCTCCCGGGCGGCGGGGCGGATGCCGCGCAGCACGTCGAGGGCCTCGGCGAGGTCCGCCGGGGCGAGGGGCCCGCCGCGGGCGCACAGGTAGCCGTCCGGCCGGACGAGCAGCCAGCCGCCCGGCGGCAGGCCGAGATCGGCACGGAGCGCGCCGTCCGGGTCCGGCAGTCCGCCCGGGCCGTCGCCGCCGACGATGCGCACCGACAGCCAGGCGCCGTGCTCCTCGCGGGCCGTCGCGGCGGCCCCGGCCGCGCCCCCGTGGCCGGCGGCGACCACCAGGCTGGGCCGGAGGTCGCGCAGTTCGTCGAGCAGGGCGCTCCACCCGGGGCCGTCGGCCCGTTCCGCGGCGACCTGGCCGATCCGGCTGCCGGAGCGCGGCCCGGCGGCCCCGTCCGGGCGGCGGTCGGGGACGGTCAGCGGGCTGTCCGCGTAGTCCAGCGACAGGGCGGACATCGTGCCGATGATCTTCCGTTCGATCCGGCCGCGCAGCGGGGCCAGGTTGCGGACGAGGGCGAACACCAGCGGCAGGGCGGCGCCGGCCACCGAGTTCCGCAACTGCACCAGGCGGGTCGCCCGGCGGGTGGAGCCGAGCAGGGCCCGGCCGACCGGCACCCGCTCGGCCGAGTAGCTGTCGAGCAGGGCGGACGCCGCCAGGCCCTGTACGACCAGGGCGAGCTTCCAGGCGAGGTTGTACGCGTCCTGGAGGCCGGTGTTCAGGCCCTGACCGGAGGCGGGGCTGTGCACGTGCGCGGCGTCCCCGGCGAGCAGGCAGCGGCCGCCGCGCATGGCGGGGACCATGCGCTGCTGGATGGTGAAGACCGACACCCAGCTCGGCCGGTGCACGGTGACGGGCCGGCCGAGCCCGCGGCGCAGCTTGCCGGCGAACCGCTCGGCCACGTCCTGCGGATCGCCCCCGTAAGAGGTGTCGGCGGTGTCCAGCAGCCGCCACTTGCCCTCCTGCGGGAAGGGGACGGCCATGACCGTGCCGCTGCCGACCTTGATCCAGTGGATGCTGTTCTGCGGCAGGTCCACGTCGACCTCGGCGTCCGCGATCAACCAGGTCTCGGTGGAGTCGCCGATCAGCGGCAGCCCGAGCAGCCGCCGGACGGTGCTGTGCCCGCCGTCGCACCCCACCAGCCAGTCGAACCGGGCCCGTTCGGTGCCGGCCGGGCCGCCCAGTTCGACGGTCACCCCGTCCTCGTCCTGCTCGAAGCCCTCCAGCCGCACCCCCCACTCGATCTCCACGCCGTGCTTGGCGACGGCCTGGCGCAGCACGTCCTCGGTGGCGGCCTGATCCACCATCAGGGTCATCGGGAAGCGGGTCGGGACCCGCGAGTAGTCCGGCCCGAGGACGGCCAGCCGACGGCCGTTCAGGTGCATGGTGAACCGCTGGACCACCCGGCCGCGCGGCATCATGTCCGCCAGGACGCCCTGCTGGTCGTACACCTCCAGCGAGCGGGCGTGCGTCGCCATCGCCCGGCTGGTGGCGGCGGGACCGTCGGCCGCGTCGACCAGCCGCACCGGCACGCCGCGCCGGGCGAGCTCGAACGCGGTCGTCAGACCGACCGGGCCGGCGCCCGCGACCAGTACCCGCGGCCCGTCCGGCGGCGCCGCCGGGCCCTTCTCCGCCGTCGTCATGTCCGCCTCCTGGCAGTGTCGGTGGCCCCGGCCGTGGTCCCGGCGGGGTCGGTGGCCCCGGCGGGGCCGGAGCGGGAGCGGGCCCGGAGCGCGGCCGGGGCCACCGGGAGCAGCCCGGACCGGCGCGCCTCGGCGAGCGTGGGGGCCCGCCGGTCGCGCTCGGAGAGCAGCCGGCCCGGGATGTCCGGCCACGGCAGGGCCAGCTCCGGGTCCAGCGGGTGGATCGTCCGCTCCAGCTCCGGCCGGTACGGCGCGGAGCAGAGGTAGAGCACCGTCGCGCCCTCGGTGAGGGCGGTGAAGCCGTGGCCCAGCCCCGGCGACAGCTGCACGGCCCGCCGGTGGCCGGGACCGAGCCGGACGGAGTCCCACTGCCCGAACGTGGGAGAGCCCACCCGGACGTCGACCACCACGTCCAGCACCTCGCCCGCCACGCAGGTGACGTACCGGGCCTGCCCGGGCGGGGTGGCGACGTAGTGGACGCCGCGGACCACGCCCCGACGGGAGACCGAGAGACCGGCCAGGGCCACCGGCACCGGCGCGCCGGGCCCGGTCGGCCGGTCCACCGAGTACAGCTCCGTGAAGGTGCCGCGCTCGTCGTGGTGCGGCCGCAGCTCGACCTCCCAGGCCCCCTCCACCGCTAACGGACGCATGCCGCACGCTCCTTCCGCACCACGTCCTCCAGCACCGGGACGGCCTCCGCCGGCGAGGGGAGGCCGGCGATCTCCTCCGCCAGCCCGGCCGCGGCTCCCCGGGCCCCCCGGTCGGCCAGCAGCGCCCGGACGCCGTCCGCGACCCCCGCCGCGTCGGCCCGCTCGGGCGGCAGCCAGCGTCCCGCGCCCAGCTCCGCCAGCCGCTGCGCGTACACGGTGGTGTCGGACAGGTAGTACGGCAGGACGAGCTGCGGCAGCCCGTGCACCAGGGAGGTCATCGCGGTGCCCGGCCCGCCGTGGTGGACCACCAGGTCGCAGGCCGGCAGGACGGTGTCCAGCGGGAGCCAGCCGACGGCACGCACCGACTCCGGCAGCGGCCCGGCGGGCGCGTCGTCGCCGGTCGCCAGCACCGTCTCCACCCCCGCCCCGTGCAGGGCCTCCGGAAGCGCCGCCAGCAGCTCGGACCTGACGGCGGGAAAGGCACTGCCCAGCGTCACGCAGACCCGGGGACGCTCCCGGGGACGGTGCACCCAGGACGGCACCGGGGCAGGGCCGTTGTACGGCAGGTAGCGCACCCGCCGGACGGGCGCGGCCGGAACCCCCGGCAGCTGCAGCCGCGGCGGGCACGGGTCCAGCAGCAGCCGCGGCGCCGGCAACCCGGGCAGACCCAGCGCCGCCAGCTCCGGGGCCAGCTCCTGCTCGGCCGCCTCGGCGTACAGCCCGGACAGGCGCAGGCCCCAGCCGTGCTCCACCCAGGGCAGACCGAGGTGCGCGGCGACCAGCCGGCCCGCGTACTCGGTCGGTTCGCTGACCACCAGGTCCGGGCGCCACAGCTCGGCGATCCGCACGGTCCGCTCCAGGACGTGCGCGGCCAGCCGCCCGAAACCACGGCCGCTGCGCCGCACCCGCCCTTCCGGGTCGGCCGGCCGGGCCGCCGGCGTCCCGTCCCGCTCGAAGCCGATCATCCCGCCCATCGACACCCCGCCGGCGTTCGCGGCCGCGGGCAGGCCCGCCCCGGCCGCCACGTCGGGGAATTCCCCGGGCGCCACCAGCAGGACCTCGTGCCCCGCCGACCGCAGTGCCCAGGAAATGGGCACGAGCGGCAGGACGTGCCCGTACATGGGCGCCGCGGTGAGCAAAATCCTCATGCGCCCCACCATGACAGAGCCGGGCCTCTCCGGAATAGGGCGGAATCGGCTCCTCGATTCAGGGTCGAGCCGGACTCGACCGCTTCTCAGGTCCGCGCGCGGGAAACTGCGGGCGGGCCGAACCGGCCCAGGATTCGGAGGGCCCAGAAAATGCGCGTGCTGTTCACGACCTTCCCCTCGCCGTCCCACCATTTCCCGATGGTTCCGCTGGAATGGGCGGTGCGCTCGGCCGGCCACGAGGTGCGCGTCGCCAGCGCGCCCTCCCTCACCGCGGCCGTGACCGCCTCCGGGCTCCCCATGGTCGAGGTCGGCTCCGCGGTGAGCCTCGGCGGCAGCGCCCGCAACCGCGACCTGACGGCCTGGCACGACCACGACCGCTGGCCGGCCCGCTGGCCGGTCGAGCCCGCCCTGCTCGACGACTCCCGCAAGCGACTGCTGGAGGCCCTCGGACAGCGGCAGTTCGCCATGGCCGGCAGCATGCTGGACGACCTGCTGGCCTTCGCCCGGCACTGGCGGCCCGACCTCGTCGTCCACGACGCCGTCTCGTACGCCGGCCCGGTCGTCGCCGCCGCCCTCGGCGTGCCGAACGTCAGCCACCTCTGGGGCAGCCCCGGCCTCCAGAAACTCGAGATGAAGGGCTTCGGCGACGAGCCGCAGGACGGCTACGCCGCGCTCTTCGACCGGGTCGGCGCCGACGTGCGGACCCGGCCCGCCGCCTGGATCGACCCGTGCCCGCCGAGCATGGGGTTCGGCCCGCTGCCGGACGTCCGGCAGGAACGGTACGTCCCCTACAACGGCCCCGGCACGATGCCGTCCTGGCTGCTCGACCCGCCGCAGCGCCCGCGGGTCTGCGTCACCTGGGGCGCCACCACGGCCGAACTGCTCGGCTCCGCCATGACGGACCTGCTCCGCCAGGCGGTCGAGGCGGTCGCCGGCCTGCCGGTGGAGGTCGTCCTGGCCACCACCGCCGACCAGCGCGACCTGCTCGGGGAACTGCCGCCCTCGGTGTGCACCGCGGTCTCGCTGCCGCTGCACCTGCTGCTGCCCGGCTGCGCCGCGGTGGTCCACCACGGCGGGGCCGGCACCACCCTCACCGCGGCCGGCGCCGGCGTCCCCCAGGTGACCGTCACCCGCCGGCCCGAGCCCACCCTCAACGCCGAGCGCCAGGCCGCCACCGGCGCCGGCATCCACCTCACCTACGGCGAACTCGCCCGGGAGGCCGACCCGGTCACCGCGATCCGCGAACGGGTCGCCGCCGTCCTCGCCGGGGCCTCCTACCGGGACGCCGCCCGGAAACTCGCCGCGGAGATCGCGGAACAGCCCGCCCCGGCCGAGGTCGTCGCCGAACTCGAAAAGCTGGCCTGAATTCCCCGGACCACCCGCGCCGGCCGGAAACCGGCGGATCCGAACCCCACCCGGGGGCATCCCCGTCTCAGCAGAGAGAGGCATTCATGAGAAAAGCACCGTCCACCACCGCCGTTCCGGACGGATCCACCGCAGGCCATCTGGTGTCACTCACCGGACTGCGCGGAATCCTCGCCATCACCGTATTCGGCGCGCATTTCTTCCTCTCCTTCAGCTTCGCCGGAGGGACCTTCGACTCGGCATTCGTGCAGGACGTCTTCCACGTCCTGTTCTCCCGTTCCGGCGGCCCCGCGGTCTCCTGCTTCTTCCTGCTCAGCGGCTTCGTGCTGACCTACATCGCACGGCCCGGCGACACCGCACGATCCTTCTACCGGCGGCGGATCGCCAAGATCTACCCGGTGCACCTGGTCACCGCCGCGATCGCGTTCGTCCTGGTCGCCGTCGACTACGGAGTCCCCGGGGTCAAGGTCACCCTGGCCCACGTCTTCCTGGTGCAGAACTGGGTGCCCAGCCAGTGGTACTACCTGACCATGACCGGCCTCGACTGGTCGCTCAGCTGCGAGGCGTTCTTCTACCTCTGCTTCCCGGTCCTGGTCCCCGTCCTGGCACGGGCGAAGAACCGGCAGCTGTACGCCGCCGCGGCGATCTGCACCGTGCTCGCCCTCACCCTGCCGTACGTGGTCTCCCGCACCTTCGCGCTGACCCACCCCGACCCGATGGAGATGGTCCCCACCGGGGACTACGGCGGGCCGATCGGCTACTGGTTCGCCTACGTCTTCCCGCCGATGCGGATGGCGGAGTTCGTCATCGGCATCGCGCTCGCCCTGCTCGTGCGCCGGGGCGCCTGGCGCGGCCCCGGCGTCGCCCTCGCCCTGCTGCTCACGGCCGCCGGCTGGGGCGTCAACCTCCACCTGCCGAGCTACCTGCCGCTGGGTGCGGGCATGGTGATCCCGTTCGCCCTGCTGATCGCGGCGCTCAGCCGCGCCGACATCACCGGCGGCTGGTCCCCGCTGCGCCGGCGCCCGCTGGTATGGCTGGGCGAGATCTCCCTCTCCTTCTACCTCACCCACCTGCTGGTGCAGGAGCAGCTGTTCAGCCGCCTGTGGACCGCGGGCGTCGACGCCGACCTGCTGCCGGTACCGCTGCCGGTGCTCTCCTGGTGGGTCGGACTCCTCTCCTTCACCGCCCAGTTCCTCCTCGCGCTGGCCGCCGCCTGGCTGATCCACCGGCTGGTCGAACGCCCGATGGTCCGGCTGCTGCGCCCGCGCGACGTCCCGCCCCTGCCGATCACCACAGCCCCGGGCCGCACGCCGCAGCCGCACCCGGCCGAGGCGACGCACCTGGTGGAGAAATGAGCGAGATGCGCGTCCTGGTCACCGCCTCCGGCTGGCCCACCCACTACATGGCCATGGTGCCGCTCGCCTGGGCCCTGCGTGCCGCCGGCCACGAGATCCGGGTCGCCGCCCAGCCGTCCATGCAGTCGGCGATCGTCCGCTCCGGCATGCCGATGGTCCCGGTCGGGCCCGACGTCGACTACCTGGCGGTGCGCCGCCGGACCCTGTCCCAGGAGAAGGCGGACGGCACCCCCGGCACCGCCGAGGAGATCCGCGAGGCGGCCGGCGCCGACGACGGCGGCCTGTTCGGCGCCTGGGCCGAGGCCACCACTGCCGCCCTGGACGACACCGTGGCCTTCGCCCGGGCCTGGCGGCCCGACCTCGTCATCGGCGACACCATGGCTCCGGCGGCCCTGGTCGCCGCGCACGTCCTCGGTGTGCCCGGCATCCGCCACCTCTGGGGCCCGGACATCCTCGGCTCCGAGGGCGGCGAGAAGATCCTCGACATCCTCCCCGGCTACTGGGAGCCCTACCGGCGGCACGGCCTCGACCTGCACGGGCAGGACCCGGCCCACCGCACCGTCTCACCCTGCCCGCCCAGCCTGCAGGCACCACCCGCACCGACCCGGCTGCACCTGCGCTGGCCGCCCTACAACGGCCCCGGCACGGTGCCCGAGTGGGCCGACCGGCCCGCCGGCCGGCCGCGGATCGCCCTCACCTGGGGCACCTCCACCACCGGGGTCCTCGACGGCACGGGCACCCGCCTCGCCGACGTCCTCGCCGGGCTCACCGGACTCGACGCGGAGATCGTCGTCGCCGTCACCGCCGACGAACGGGCACGCCTCGGCACACCGCCGCCCGGCGTCCGGGTGCTGGAGAACCTGCCGCTGCACGTGCTGCTGCCCGGCTGCGCCCTGCTGGTCCACCAGGGCGGCTTCATGACCGCGCTCACCGCGGCCCACCACGGCGTGCCGCAGCTGCTGCTGCCGCAACTGCCCAACCAGATCAGCGATGCGAAGGCCCTGGCCGCCTCCGGCGCCGCCCGGGTCCTGCCCGCCGAACGCACCGGGCCGGACGACGTCCGCGCCGCCGCCGCGGCCGTGCTCGGGGACGACTCCCACGCCGGCGCCGCCCGGCGCCTGCAACGGGAGATCCTCGACCAGCCCACCCCGCGCGAGGTCGCCCGCGCACTGTGCGACCTCGCCGCGGCCGGGACATGAGGCCGGCCCCCGGCGGCAGCCGTGCACCGCTGGTCGTCGTCCTCGGGGCCTCGGGATACATCGGATCGGCCGTCGTGGCGGAACTCGCCCGGCGGCCGGTCCGGCTGCGCCTGGTGGCCCGGCGGCCCGCGGTGCTGCCCGCGGACCGCGCCGCGGTCGTCGAGGACGTCCCCGCCGACCTGTCCGTGCCCGGCGCGGGGGCCCGGGCCGTGGCCGGTGCCGACGCCGTCCTCGACCTGGTCGCCCACCTCGACCGGACCGTCGGCTGGCGGGCCGCGGAGGGCGACGGGCAACGGCTCGGCGAACGGCTCGGAGTCGGCCTGGTGCACGAGATCGCCGACGCCCTGCGGGCCGCCCGCCGCCCGCCGGGCACACCGCCACCCCTGGTGGTCCTGGCCGGCTCCGCCTCCCAGGCCGGCCGCGGCGGGCCGGTCGACGGCACCGGCCCCGACCGGCCCGCCACCGTGTACGCCCGTCAGAAGACCGCCGCCGAAGCGGTGCTGAAGGCGGCCACCGCCGGAGGCGTGCTGCGCGGTGTGTCGCTGCGCCTGCCCACCGTCTACGGCAGCGGTCCCGGGCCGGACGGCAACGGGGTGGTCGCCGCGATGGCGCTGCGCGCCCTGGCGGGGCAGCCGCTCACCGTCTGGGGCACCGGGAGCGTCGTGCGGGACCTGCTGCACGTCACCGACGCGGCCGCCGCGTTCGCCGCCTGCCTCGACCACGGCGCCGAACTCGCCGGCCGGCACTGGACGGTGGGCACCGGGCGGCCCGTTCCGGTGCGGGAGCTCTTCACCGCGGTCGCCCGGGCCGTCGCGGCCCGCACCGGCCGCCCGACCGTCCCGGTCGTCTCCGTACCGCCGCCCGCGGCGGCGACATCCGCGGATGCCGCCGGCACGGTCGTCGACGCCTCGGCGTTCCGGGCCGTCACCGGCTGGTGCCCCCGGCGGGACCTGCCGGAGGCGCTGGACGAACTGGCGGCCGTCCTCGCCGGGCGCACTCCCGGACCGTGACCCGCACGCCGTGAACGGGCCGGCCCCGCTCGATCGTCGAGCGGGGCCGGCCCGTCTGCTGCGGCGGCGTGTTCGGGCCGACCGGCGATCGGGGGCGGCGTCGGGGGGCGAGTCCTTCACCCGCCCCCCGATCGCCGGTCGGTCTCAGACGATCCGCACCTCGGGCACGTAGACGATCCACCGTCCGCCCGCGCGCCGGAACCCCTCCTCCTTCGCCATGATCTCCTCGGCGTGGTTCCAGGCGAACAGCACGGCGTAGTCCGGGTAGGCGGCGGCGAACTCCTCCGGCGAGCGCACCGGGATGTGCGAGCCGGGGCTGAGCCTGCCCTGCTTGGCCGGCGTGCTGTCGGCGATGTACGCGACCAGCTCGGGGCCGATGCCGCAGTAGTTGGTGAGGGTGGCGCTCTTGGCGGTGGCGCCGTAGGCGGCGACGGTGGCGCCCTCCGCCCGGCAGCGCTCCAGGACCGCGCGCAGGTCGTCGCGCACCTTGTCGACGGCGGCCCCGAACCGCTCCAGGGTGTCCCGTTCGGTGATCCGGGCCGCCTTCTCCCGCTCCAGGAACAGGCCGACCGCCGGGGTGGGGGTGCGGGCACCGCGGCGCGCCACGGTGTAGCGGATCTCGCCGCCGTGCACGTCCAGGTGCTCCACGTCGACCAGCTCGAAGCCGTAGTGGGCGGCCATCGCCTGCACGGAGCGGACCGTGAAGAAGTAGAAGTGCTCGTCGTAGATCTGGTCGAACGAGGTCCGCTCGAAGATGTCCGCCAGGTACGGGTCCTCGAAGACGAAGACCCCCTCCGGGGCGAGCAGGGCGTCGACGCCGCGGAAGACCGAGTCGACGTACGAGATGTGCGAGAAGGTGTTGGCGGCGTAGACGACCTGGGCGGGCCCCTCCGCGGCGGCGATCTCCGCCGCCGTGGACTCCTCGAAGAAGGCGTTGCGCACCCGGATGCCCTTGGCGGCGGCGGCCTCCGCCACGCCCGCGCACGGCTCGACGCCGAGGTGGCGGCGGCCGGCCCGGTGGACGGTGTCGAGCATGATGCCGTCGTTGCTGCCGAACTCGACCAGGAACGCGTCGGGCCCGCGCAGCTCGGTGTCGAGGAAGTGCCGGGCGGTGGCCCGGAAGTGCTCCTGCATGACCGTGGAGCCGGACGAGAGGTACGGGTAGTCCGTCCGGAACATCCGCTCCCGCGGGACGTCCTCCAGCAGCTGGACCATCGTGCAGGCGTCGCACATCGCGACCGCCAGACGGTGGAAGAACTCCTCGGTGCCGCCCTCCGGGTCGACGAACGCGTCGGCCAGCGGTTGTCGGCCGAAGTCGAAGAACTCGTGCAGGGCGCCGCCGCAGATGCGGCATTCGGGCGTGGCAGACATGATGGCTCCTCAACTCCTGTCGATGACGCGGACCCGCCGGCCCGGTCGGGCGGGCGGGGGCCCGGGCCGGACCGTCCCGCGCCCGGGACGGTCCCTGTGATCGGGAGCGTCCCGGACGCGACTCGACAAACGGTTGAGGTGCACTGGACGACGGGCGGTCCGGCCCGCCCGGCCGTCAGACGGGGAGGACCCGGCGCAGGTACTCGCCGGTCACCCCGGGCCCGGCGGCGATCTCGGCCGGCGTCCCCTCGTTGACCACCCGGCCGCCGCGGTCGCCGGCACCCGGACCCATGTCGATGATCCAGTCGGCGCAGGCGGCGACGTGCAGGTCGTGCTCGGCGATGACGACCGAGTTGCCGTTCGCCAGCAGGATGTCGAAGGCGTCCACCATCCGCTGCACGTCCGAGGGGTGCAGCCCGGTGACCGGCTCGTCCAGGAGGACCAGGCCGCGGCCGCGCCCGGTGGTGCCGAGCAGGATCGCGTTGGCCAGCTTCAGCCGCTGCGCCTCGCCGCCGGACAGCTCGGTGCCGCTCTGGCCGAGCTGGAGGTAGCCCAGGCCGGCCCGCTGGACGGCGCGCAGCGTGGTGGCCAGGCCCGCGGGCTCGGTGAGGAACTCCGCCGCCTCGTCCACGGTCATGGCGAGGACCTCGTCCACCGCCTTGCCCCGGTAGGTGACGCCCAGAACCTCGGGGGTGAACCGCCGGCCCTCGCAGACGTCGCACTCCACCCACATGTCGGGCATGAAGTGCAGGTCCACCTGGCGCCGCCCGTAGCCGGTGCAGGTCTCGCAGCGGCCGCCGGGGGAGTTGAAGGAGAACGCGCCGGGGCCCAGGCCGAGCGCCTTGGCCCGCGGGGTGGCGGCGAAGAGCTTGCGGACGGTGTCGAAGGCCTTGGTGTACGTGGCGGGGTTGGAACGGGGGGTGCGGCCGATCGGGTCCTGGTCGACGACGGTCACCCAGCCGAGCTGCCCGGCGCCCTCGACGCCGGCCATCGCCGTCGGGCGCTCGCCGCGCAGCACGGCCTCCAGGCCGGCGCCCAGCGCCCGGTGCAGCAGGCTGCTCTTGCCGCTGCCGCTCACCCCGGTGATGCAGGTCAGGGTGGACAGCGGGATGTCCACGCGGTCGAGTCGGACGTTGTGGACGTCGACGCCGAGCAGGCTCAGGCGCGCGGCCGCCCGCGCGTCGAACCGCCGGGGGCGGTGCACCCGCGGGCCGCGCCCGGCGAGGTAGGCGCCGGTGACCGACTGCGGGTGGTCGCTCAGCTCGGCGGTCGGCACCGAGGCGACCAGCGTGCCGCCCCGGCGTCCGGCGCCGGGGCCGAGGTCCACCACCCAGTCGGCGAGGGCGATGAGTTCGGGGTCGTGCTCGACGAGCAGCACGGTGTTCCCGGCGTCGCGCAGGTCGGTCAGGATCTCGCGCAGCGGGTGCTTGTCGGCGGGGTGCAGGCCGGCGCTCGGCTCGTCCAGGACGAAGACGATGCCGCTGAGGTCCATGTTCAGCTGGGCGGTGACCCGGGCCCGCTGGAGCTCGCCGCCGGACAGCGACGGCGCCGTGCGGGTCACCTGGAGGTGGCCGAGGCCGAGTTCGACCATCAGCCGGACCCGGCGCGCGAGGTCCGGCAGCACGTTGACGGCGACCTCCCGCTGCATCGGGGTGAGGGTGGCGTCGATGCCGTCCACCCAGGTGCGCAGCTCCTCCACCGGCAGCTCGATCACCTCCGGGTAGGTGAGGCCGCCGAGTTCGAGGGTCCGGGCGGTCTCGCCGAAGCCGGTGCCGTGGCAGGCGGGGCACGCCACCCGGACCATGAAGCGGGCGTAGGCCTCGCGCGCGGTGTCGGTGCCGGAGGCCTCGTACAACCGGGTGACCTCGCGGACGGCGCCGATCAGCGGGACGCTGCGCTCGATCACCGTCTCGGTGCCGGACTTCTTGTGCCGGTTGGTGATCTTGAAGGTGACCGGTTCGCCGTCCGTGCCGTGCAGGACGGCGTGCCGGAAGGCCCCGGGAAGCTCGCTCCAGGGCAGGTCCAGGTCGGCGCCGTGCGCCGCGGCGAGGGCGGGGAGCGCCAGGTGCTCGCCGGAGTTGGTGCGCCCGAACCACTCGCCCGCGCCGCCGAACAGCGGGAGGTCGGGCCTGGTGATGATCCGGTCCGGTTCTGCGCTGTCGGTGTGGCCCATGCCGGCGCACCGCTTGCAGCGCCCCTCCATGCTGTACCGGTCGAAGTAGGCGCTGGTGAGGTTGCGCAGCTCGGGGTGCTCGACGGCGAGCGGGCCGAGCGCGGGCATCCGGGCGAAGAGCAGCCCGAGGAAGTCGTTCAGCCCGCTGATGCTGCCGAGGGTCGAGCGGGGGCTGCGGTTGAGCCGTCGCTGGTCGACCGCGAGGGTGACGCCGAGCCCGCTGATCCGGTCCACCTGGGGCCGGTCCTTGGGGGAGATGAACTGCCGGAAGAACGGCGAGATGCCGTTCAGGTAGCGCAGTTGGGCCTCCGCGTGGACGGTGTCGATGGCCAGGGACGTCTTCCCGCTGCCGCTCACGCCGGTGAAGGCGACGATCTTGTTCTTCGGGAACGTGACGCTGACGTCCTTGAGGTTGTGCGTCCTGGCACCGACGATCTCGATGACATCCCCGCCCGGGACGCGGTCCGTGTGGCTCACTGGGGGCTCCTCCCATGCCGTCCGATGAACTTGACTCTCGATACTACTCTCACGATACTAAAGCCGTGAATCTAACTCGACTCATGGTTCTCGGGACGCTGCAGAACAGTGGTCCGCTCCACGGCCACGAAATCCGCCGCATCGCCGAGGTGACGAGCGTCAGCAGTTGGGGCGGCGTCAGCGTGGGTGCCCTCTACCGTGAGCTCCGGACGATGGACGAGACCGGCCAGGTCGAGTCCGTCCGCACCGAACAGGTGGGCAGGCGGCCGGCGAGAACCGTCTACCGCATCACCGCCCAGGGCGAGACGGAGCTGCGCACCCTGCGCGAAGAGGCCGTCACGGAGATCCACCACGGCACCGACCCGTTCGGCGTCGCGCTGCTCTTCACCCGGACCGACGACCTGCCCACCCTGCTCGGCCTGCTCAAGCGCCGCCGCGAGGCGCTCCGCGTGCTGCGCGACGGCATCGCGGCGGAGGGCGAGGCCCTGCACAGCGCCGGCGCGATCGGCCCGCTCGACGCGGTGATGTTCCGCCGCCGAGTGATCCAGCTCGACGCCGAACTCGCCTGGCAGGACGACCTGGACCGGGTCATCGAGCAGGCCGTCGCGGACGCCTCCGGCCCCCGCCCCACGGGCGGCGCCGACGACCCCGGTGCGGCCGACCCGGCCGACGAGACCGACGAGACTGACGAACCGACCACGGAGGTCCACACATGAACATGATCGAAGTCCACGGGCTCGCCCGGACGTTCCAGGCGCCGCACGGGGAGGTGAACGCGGTGCGGGGGGTCGACTTCACGGTCGCCGCCGGTGAGATCGTCGGCTTCCTCGGCCCGAACGGCGCCGGCAAGACCACCACCCTGCGCATGCTGACCACGCTGCTGCGGCCCACCGCCGGCACCGCCACCGTGGCCGGCGCCGACCTGCTCGCCGACCCGGTCGGCGTCCGCCGCCGGATCGGCTACGTCGCCCAGGGCGGCGGCGCCAACCCGGCCGAACTGGTCGCCAACGAGCTGATGCTGCAGGCCCGGCTGTACGGCATGTCCAAGGCCGACGCCCGGACCCAGATCGACTCGCTCGCCGCCCAGTTAGGCCTGCAGGACCTCCGGACGCGGCTCGTCGGCAGCCTCTCCGGCGGCCAGCGGCGCCGGCTCGACATCGCCCTCGGGTTGGTCCACCGCCCGCCGCTGATCTTCCTGGACGAGCCCAGCACCGGTCTCGACCCGACCAGCCGCAGCAACCTGTGGGAGCACATCCGCCGCCTGCGCGACGAACTCGGGGCCACCGTCTTCCTCAGCACCCACTACCTGGACGAGGCCGACGCGCTCTGCGACCGGATCCTCATCATGGACAGCGGCACCATCCTCGTCGAGGACAGCCCCGAGGAGCTCAAGCGGCGGGTCGAGGGCGACGCCGTCACCATCGAGGTCGCACCCGGCACCGTGCAGGAGGCCGCCGTCGTGGTCGAGGGGCTGCCCGGCACGTACGGGTTGACCACCGCCGGCGACACCCTCCGCTTCCGCGCCGGGCACAGCAGCCGGACCATGATCGACCTGCTCCGCGCCCTGGAGGCGCGCCGGGTCGAACCGGTGTCCGTGCAGGTCGACCGTCCGACCCTGGACGACGTCTTCCTCACCCTCACCGGCCGCTCCGAGGAACCCGCCACCGCCGGCGCCGTCTGAACAGGGGGCTGACATGCAGACACTTCGCGACACCCTGCTCGTCTTCGACAACCAGGTCCGCTTCACCTTCCGCAACAGGATCACGATCGTCCTCGGTCTGGTCCAACCCGTCCTCTACCTCGTGCTGTTCGGCCCGCTGCTGACCAAGGTCGGCGGCATGGGCGGCGACGGCGACACCTGGCAGACCTTCGTCCCCGGCGTCCTGGTCTACCTCGCACTCTTCGGCGCCGGATTCTGCGGCTTCGGCATCATCTCGGACGTCCGCTCCGGTGTGATCGAACGGCTGCGGGTCACCCCGGTCAGCCGCTTCGCCCTCCTCATGGGGCGGGTCGGGCGGGAGATCGCCATCCTGCTCACCCAGTCGGTGATCATCGTCGCGGTGGGCGTCCTGCTCGGCCTGCGGGCCGGCGTCCTCGGCATCCTCGCCGCCGTCGTCCTCGTCGTCCTGCTGGGCACCGCGCTGGCCTCGCTCTCGCTCGCCCTGGGCGTGGCCCTCAAGTCCGAGGACCAGTTCGCCCCGCTGCTCACCTCGGCCGCCCTGCCGATCATGCTGCTCGCCGGCATCCTGCTGCCGATGAGCCTCGCACCGACCTGGCTGGACGTGCTCTCCCGGCTGAACCCGCTGCGGTACGTGGTGGAGGCCATCCGCGACCTGTTCGCCGGCCACTACGCCACCGCGGCCGTGCTGGAGGGCACGCTCGTCTCGGTCGCCCTGGCCGCCGTCTGCGTCGCGGTCGGCACCCGCACCTTCGCCCGCGAGAACGCCTGACGCACAACGCACCGGAGCCCGGGGAGCCTGACGGCTCCCCGGGCTCCCCGCATCGGGTGGACTCCCCGCGCGTGCCCCGGGGTGTGTCACCCCGGCAGACGGCCTTCCAGGTAGAGGTACCCCTCGGGGTCGACCCGGCCCAGGTCACCGGTCCGCAGCCAACCCCCGGCCAGGGCCAGCCGGGTGGCGGCGGGGTCGCGCCAGTACCCGCTCATCATGTGCGGGGCGCGCAGCCGGATCTCGCCGGAGCGGCCCGCCGGCCGCCGTTCGCCGTCCGGACCGCACACCCGCACGTCGACCGCGGGCAGCGGCTGCCCGACCGAGGCGAGCAGTTCGGGCCGGGCGCCCGCCGCCGCCCGGTGGTCCTCCTGCCGCAGCAGGCTGATCGCGCGGATCTCGCTGCTCACGTAGTTCTGCGACAGGATCGGCCCGAACGCCTCCACCGCCCGCCGCACCACGGACGCCCGCACCGGCCCGTTGCCGTACGGCAGGTAGCGCAGGCTCGACAGGTCGGTGCGCTCCAGGTCCGGGTGGGCGACCAGCTCGGCGAAGTGCTGCGCCGGCAGGTAGGTGCTGGTGATCCGTTCCGACTCCACGGTGGCCAGGACCCGTCCGGCGTCGAAGCCGTTCATCAGCATGACCGTGCAGCCCGCCCGCATCAGCATCAGCGCGACCTCGCCGCCGTTGCCGGCCAGCGGGCTCACCGCGAGCGTCGTCACCCCGGCCGGGAAGTCGCCGAGTTCGCCCTCGTGCGGCCGCCGCCAGGTGACGTTCATCGCGGAGAACCGGTGGACCGCGCCGCGGCGCCGGCCGGTGGTGCCGCGGGAGTACGCCACCAGGGCGATGTCCTGCTCCCGGGCGCGCGGCCGCATCGGTCCGCCCGGCATCCGCGCCGCCAGGGCGGACAGGTCGGTGCCGAAGCCCGGCACGCCGAGGGAGAGCACGCCGGGCTCCGGCGTGCCCAGGGCCCCGGCGCCCCACCGGTCGACCACGAAGACCGCGGGCCGCTGTTCGGCGGCCACCTCCCGGGCGGCGGCCACGTCCGCCGGGTCGCCCGCGTGCAGGGCGGCGAACCGGCAGCCCAGCAGGTGCGCGGCGAGCCGCAGGGCGACGTGCTCGGGGGAGTTGCCGGCCAGGCAGACCACACCCTCGCGGTGGGTCATCCCCATGTCCTCCAGGGCCCGGGCGATGCGGCTGCTCTGCTCCACCAGCTCGCCGAAGCCCACCCTCCGGTCCCCGTCCCGCAGCGCGGTCCGGCCCGGCCACCGGCACAGCCCCTCGAAGAGTTCGGCCGCGTAGCGGGACGGGGCGCCGCGTCCGGTGCGCTCCCGGGTGGGCAGGGACTTCCGGGGCTCAGCCATCGAGGTCCCCCCGGGACACCACCGGGCCGAGGACGTCGTCGATCCGCGCCATGGTCTCCGGGTCGAGTTTCGTCCCGGACGCGGCGGCGTTCTCCCGGACCTGCTCCGGCCGGGACGCGCCGATCACCGCACCGGCCACGTTCGGGCGGTGCAGCACCCATGCGACGGCCAGCTGCGGCAGGGTCAGGCCGGCCTCCGCGGCCACCGGTTCCAGCCGTGCGACCCGTTCCAGGACCTCGTCGGTCAGCAGCCGCCGCATGAACCTCGCCCGGCCGCCGACGAGTTCGGCGGCCCCGCGGGAGCCCTCCGGGGCGGGGGAGTCCGGCCGGTACTTCCCGGTGAGCACCCCCTGGGCCAGCGTGAAGTACGGGATCTGGCCGATCCCCAATGACTCGCAGACGGGGACGACCTCCGCCTCCGGCTCGCGCCACAGCGCGGAGTACTGCGGCATGCTGTAGATCAGCTGGACGTTCAACTCCCGGGCCAGCCGGGCCGCTTCGGCGATCTGCGGGGCCGTCCACTCGGAGACGCCGAGGTAGAGCACCTGGCCGGCCCGGACCAGGTCCGCGAAGGCGGACACGGTCTCCTCCAGCGGGGTGTTCGGGTCGTACCGGTGTGCGGTGTAGAGGTCGACGTAGTCGGTGCCGAGCCGGCGCAGCGAGGCGTGCAGGGCCTCGCGGACGTGCTTGCGGGACAGGCCCGAGCCGTTGGGCCCGGTGCCGGTGGGGAAGAAGACCTTGGTGCAGATCACCACGCCGTCCCGCGGTTCCCCGGCCAGGGCGCGGCCGAGCAGTTGCTCGGAGCGGCCCATGCCGTAGATGTCCGCGGTGTCGAAGGTGGTGATCCCGCTGTCCAGGGCCGCCCGCAGGCAGGCGAGCACGCTCTCGTCGGGCGTGCTGTCCTGCGGGTAGAGCAGGTTGCCGAAGACGAGCTCGCTGATCCGCAGCCCGCTGCGGCCCAGGTACCGGTGCTCCATGCCGTGCTACCTCCAGTCCTGTGGTCCGAACCACCGGGTCAGTGCCGCCGCCAGCCCGTCGGTCGTGCCGGCGGGGCCGGGTGCGGCGGCCCAGGCGACGTGGCCGTCCGGCCGGAGCAGCAGGGCGGTGGGTGCGTCCTGCGGTGCCCGGGCCGTGGTGATGTCGATCCGGTTCCGCCAGGGGGCGGCCGTCCGGGCCGGTGCGCCGTCGGCGGTCAGGTCGATCAGCACCCCCCGGCCGCGGCGCAGCAGTTCGGCGGTGCGGGTGGGCAGGCCGTCCGCCTCGAGGTCGAGGTCGGGGACGAACCGGCCCTCCAGCGGGTGCCGCCCCGCCGTGCCGCCGTCCGGGCCCTCCTCCTCGCCGTAGCGCAGGTCGAGCCCGTTGAGGGCCGCGGTCAGGTGCCGGTTGGTGTCCTCGAGGAACAGCAGTTCCTCGAACACCTGCCGCAGGGCGGTGACGTGGTGCTCGTCCGGGTTCATCAGGGCGAGCTGGGCCCGGGTGTACAGCAGCACCCGTTCGACGGCCCGGTGGCGTTCCCGGTGGTAGGTGTCGAGCAGGCCGGGCGGGGCCCAGCCGTGGATCTCCGCCGCCAGCTTCCAGCCCAGGTTGACGGCGTCGTGGACGCCGGTGTTCAGCCCCTGGCCGCCGATCGGGAAGTGGACGTGGGCGGCGTCCCCGGCCAGCAGCACCCGGCCGGACCGGTAGGTCTCGGCGAGCCGGGTCGCGTCGCTGAACCGGGACATCCACAGCACCGGCTCCACCAGGTCGAGTTCACGGCCGTGCACGCGGTGCACGGCGGCCCGCAGTTCCTCCAGGGTGACCGGCTGCTGCGGCGACGGGTGGGGGCGGCCGTACTCGATGACGACCACCCGGCCGGTGCCGCCCTCCGGCGGGAAGGCGAGCACCACCACGCCGTTCCCGGTGCGGAGCCAGCGCTTCGGCACGTCCCGCTCGGTGAGGGTGACGTAGCCGATCAGTGCGCTCACCGAGGGCGCGAACCCGGGGAAGCCGATGCCCGCGAGCCGGCGCACCGTGCTGCGGCCGCCGTCGCAGCCCACCAGGTAGCGGGCCCGGACGCGCCGTTCGCCGTCGGGGGTGGCGAGGGTGACGGTGACCCCGTCCGCGTCCTGGGCGAGGCCGGTGAGTTCGTGGCCGCGCCGGATCTCGGTGTCCAGGGCGGCGGCGTGTTCGGCGAGCAGCTCCTCCGTCCTGGACTGCGGCACCAGGAGGCTGTACGGGTGCCCGGTCTCCACCAGGGTGTGGTCCAGGCCCCGGCTGAAGATGCCGCCGAACGGCAGGCCGGAGACGGTCGCCATGCCGTCCTTGAAGCGTTCCAGCAGGCCGCGCATGTCCAGGTACTCGACCGTGCGGGTGTGCAGCACGCCCGCACGGTCGTGGCCGGCGGGCTCGGTGAGCCGTTCGACCACCAGGACGCGGACGCCCGCCAGGCGCAGTTCCGCCGCGAGCATCAGGCCGACCGGCCCGCTGCCCGCGACGACGACGTCGTACTCCACCGTGCCCCCTCAGCCGTCGATGTCCGTGGTGGCGCCGGCCCGCAGCCACGCCTCGATCCGGTCCACCGCCGATGCCAGCGGGGGCATGGCGAGGATCTCCTCGCGCAGCCCGAGCGAGGCGGCGGCCTGCGGTGCACCGGGTCGGACCAGTTCGGCCACCGCGGAGCGGATCGCCGGGGCGTCGGCGTGCTCGGCGGTCAGCTGGATGCAGGCGCCGGCGGTCTCCAACAGGTCGGAGTTGAGCCGCTGTTCGAACAGGTGCGGCATGGTCAGCTGCGGCACGCCGAAGCGGGCCGCGGAGAGCACCGTGGTGGCGCCGCCGTGGTGGACCACCGCCGAGCAACTCGGCAGGACGGTGTGGATCGGCAGGTCCTGGACGATCCGGACCTCCGGCCCGCGGTCGCCGAGCAGCTCCCGCTCGGCGGCGGTGACCGCCAGCACCGGCTCCACGTCGAGACCGGCGAGCGCGTCGAGGATCTTCGGGACGAGGAACATCTCGGGCTGGTCGGTCGCGGTGGAGGTGAAGGTGCCCCAGGTGATGCAGACCCGGGGCCGGACGGGCGGTTCGAGCACCCACGGCGGCACCACGCCCGGTCCGTTGTACGGCACGTACTCCATCGGCAGCGACGGCCCGGGCGCGGCGATGCGCAGGCTCGGCGGCGTCGGGTCGACGGCGAGCCGGTCGAAGGCACCGGGGGCCTCGGCGCCGTACAGCGCGTAGGTGGGGCCGAGGCGTTCCAGGACGTGGTGGGCGAGCCACTTGCCGGGGTCGGTGCCGTAGAGGTCCGGCCCCCAGGCGTGCCGGACCACCGGGGCACCCACCACCTGGCCGGCGACCGACGCGGCGAACGCGACCGGGTCGCGGACGATCAGGTCCGGCCGCCACGCCCCGGCGAGCGCGACCACGTCGGGCGCCATCATCTCGGCGACGCGGTGGAAGATCGTGATGATCGCGTCCCGCGTCCGGTACAGCCCGGGATCGGTCTCCGCCACGAACTTGCGGTGCAGCCGGGCGAAGTCGAGGTCCGGGCCGACCGGTACGGCGGTCATGCCGGAAGCCAGGACGGTCTCCACGACGTGCGGTTGGGCCGCCACCCGCACCTCGTGGCCGGCGGCGCGGAAGGCCCAGGCGAGCGGGGCCATGAACATGTAGTGCGACGGCCAGGCCGCCGTCGTGAACAGGACGCGCACAGCGACTCCGCGGGGTCAGGACGGCTTGGCCGCGATCAGGACGCGGTCGCCGGTCAGGGAGTCGACCGGTTCGGCCGACACGAACGTGAAGCCGGCGTCCTCCGCGTAGCCGCGGCACTCCGCGACCGTGTACTCGGAGCCGCCGTCGCGCATGATCCCGCAGTTCAGGCTCTGCAGCAGCGGGACGGCGTCGGTGCGCCCGTCGTCGAGCATCGCGTCGTAGACGACCACGATCCCGCCGGGGTTCACGGCCTCGAAGGCCCGCTTCAGCAGCTCGGCGCGGGCGGCCGGCGGCCAGTCGTGCAGGACGTGGCCGATGATCGCGACGTCGGAGGCGGGCGCCGGGTCGGCGAAGAAGTCGCCTGCCTCGAAGCGGACCCGGTCCGAGGTGCCGAGGGCCGCCATGTGCTCGTCGAACAGCGGCTCCACCGCCGGCAGGTCGAACACCGCGCCCCGCAGGTGCGGATGGACCCGCACCAGGTGGGCGGCGACGTTGCCGCGGGCCCCGCCGATGTCGACGAAGGAGGTGTAGTGGGACCAGTCCACGCGGTGGTCCAGCTCGTGGGCGACGAAGCTGTTGAAGGCGTCCATGTGCGCCATCAGCCCCCGCACGTTGTCGAGGTCCTCGAAGTCCTTGCGGAAGTCCCGCTGCACCTTGGCCGGTTCGTTGCGCAGCACGTCGGTCAGCGAGGCCCAGGAGCGGAAGTGCAGCCGGGAGTGCTGGGCGATCGAGCCGCCGAGGTAGCGCGGGCTGCCGGGCACCAGGAACTCGGCGGCCTCCGGGTGGTTGGCGTACCGGCCGTCGTCCCCGCGTTCCAGCAGGCCGAGGGCGGCCAGGGCGTCCAGGAAGTCGGCGCCGGGGCGGGGGCGCAGGCCGAGCCGGGCGAAGATCTCCCCGGCCGTGGCCGGTTCCTGCGCGAGCAGCCCGAACAGGTCGAGCTCCACGGCGCTCTGCAGCACCTTCGCCTGGAAGTAGGAGGTGTTCAGCCGCAGCAGCGCGCGCGCCACCGAGGTCGGGCCGGAGGTCTGGGCGAGAAGGGTCATGTCATGCCTTTCCGGTGACGGGGGTGGGAGGGGTTTCCAGGTAGCGGTCGATGACGGTCCGGAAGTAGTCGGGCCCGAAGGCGGGGCGCGCTCCGGCGGGCAGCAGGCGGAGCAGCTTCGCGTTGGAGACGGAGTGGTCGTCCGCGACGTCCACGACCTCCTTCGCGGCGACGGTGCCGAGGCGGTCCTCCAGGTGGGCGATGATCTCCTCGATCGGCACGGCGTGGCCCGAGGCGACGTTCACCACCTCGCGGGAGACGCCCCGGGAGAGCAGGGCGTCGATGACGGCGACCACGTCGAGCACGTGCACCAGGTCGCGCCGCGCGCCGCGGTGCACCCGCACCGAGCCGGAGCGGATCTGCGCGACCAGCGAGGGCAGCAGCTGGTGGCTGCGCTGGGTCCGGCCCGCCGTGTAGGCCAGCCGCAGCACCAGGGTGTCGACCCCGGACGCGCGCAGCACGCCCTCCATCGCCAGTTTGTGCCGGCCGTAGGGGGAGTTCGGGAAGACCGGCCGGTCCTCGCGGCTGTGGCGGCTGCCGGCGCCGTACATGCCGCTGGCGCAGGTGGAGAAGTAGACCAGCCGCCGGCCGCTGCGCTCGCAGCGGGCGAGGACCTGGTAGAGCAGCTCGGCCTCGCGGGCGAACTCCGCGTCGGAGGTGCTGTGCCCGCTGGACACGCCGGCCGCGAAGACCACCGTGCCCGGGTGGGCGGCCGCCAGCGGTCGGAGGCTGCCGGCGAGGAAGCCGCGTCCGACGATCTCCATCGTGCTCCTCAGAGGCGTTCGGCGATCAGCACCCGCAGCGGGTTGTGCGGCAGGGTGTACGGCTTGGGCCGGGTGAAGCCGGCCTCGACGACCATGTCCTCGTACGCGGAGACGGGGTGCACCTGTCCCTCGGAGGTCCAGGCGAGCATCAACGCGGAGAACAGGTGTGGGACCGGGTCGAGGTGCGGTGCGGTGTCGTCGGTGCTGATGGCGATGGCCACCAGCTTGCCGCCGGGCCGCAGGGCGCTCCCGGTCCGGGCGAGCAGTTCGGTCGCGCGGGCGGTCGAGAAGTGGTGCAGCACGTTGGCGACCACGGCGATGTCGTACGGGCCGCCGAGCGGGACGTCGAACATGTCGCCGGGGATGAAGTGGGCGCGGTCGCGGACACCGAGCTTCTCGGCGTTGGTCTCGGTGACGGCGAGCACGTTGGGCCAGTCCAGGGACCAGACGTGGGCGGCGGGGTCGCGGGCGACCAGGGTGTAGCCGTAGAGGCCGTGCCCGCAGGCGACGTCGAGCACCGCGGGGCCGCTTCGACCGGGCGCCGTGGGCACGGGGAGCACCGTGTCGGCGACGAGGTCGGCGATGGGCCGGGTGTTCAGCGTGCCCAGCGCGGCGAAGTCCTCCCAGAAGGTGTAGGAGGGCGTCTCGGCGTTCTGCTCCATCACGGTGCCGCCGTTGCGGACGGCCTCGCCGAGCCGCTTGATCGCGTCCCACTCGTAGTCGCTGGCGGCGAGCCGGACGGCGTGGCCGTAGTAGTCGGGGTGGGTGCTGACGAGGACGCTGTCGGCCCCGGGGGCGAGCCGGAAGCGGTCACCGTCCGTCTCCAGCAGGCCGATCGCGGCGAGGGCGTTGAGCAGGACGTGCACGGCGCGCGGATCGGCCCCGCACGCGGCGGCGACCGCCCCGGGGTCGGCCGGCCCGTCCGCGAGGGCGTCGAAGACCTTCAGGTCGACGCCGGCCCGCAGCACACCCGTCTTGCGGACCGCGGACATCATGGTGAGCAGTTCCTGCCTGGTGACGGTCGGTACTCGGTCGTCGGTCATCCGGTCTCCCTGGGTGCGGCGGGTGCTGACGGTTCGCCAGAGCATCGTGTGGCCGCGGCCTGGCGATCCGCTTGAGCCGCGGTGGAGGCCGGGGGCGCACGGGAGAGCGCGCTCCATGTGACGCAGATCACAGGGGAGGGGTCGTGCTGCACTGCGGGTAACCGGGATGGATGTTCCGGTCGGTACGGATTGCATCAGGGCCAGCGGCTTTGCAGGACCTCCACATTTGTGACCAGGGGTTTGCCTGGGGCGGGTGAACACTCTCCGTGCCCGCACCGTCGCTGATGTCGCGGGGGTGCCCCGCCCGGCTGTGCCAGGGCGGTTGACCAGGGGTTTCGTGGGAATGGCCTTAGGATCGCCGCCCCGCCCCCGAGGCGGTGGCCTCGAGGAACAACGTTGACATGAACAATTAATCTCATGATACTAGTTTCGTGATAGCACGATGCTGGATCGCCGACAGAGTCCCGGGGGCTGAAATGATCGCGAGTGATCGTCATGAGTGCTTCAAGATCCACGTTCTGGGTGCCCTGAGGCTGCGCACCGCCGACGGGGTCAACATGGTGGACGAACTCACCGCACCCAAACCGCGCAAGATCATCGCCCTGCTCGTCATGCAGGCGAACCGGGTCGTCCCCACCGCGGCGATGGCCCGAGAACTCTGGGGGGACAACCCCCCGGCCAGCGTCCAGACCACCCTGCAGACCTACGTCCTGCAGGTCCGCCGCATGCTCAGCCGGGCCCTCGGCATCTCCGCGGGCGAGGTCGCCCGCAAGGTCCTGGTGACCAAGTTCGGCGGCTACCAGCTGATCGTCCGCCACGGCAACATCGACGCCCACGAGTTCGAGCGGTTGCTCGCCGAAGGCCGGCAGGCACTCGCCGACGGCAACGACGAGACGGCCGTCCGGCTGCTCACCGAGGCCCTCGAACTCTGGTGCGGCGCCCCGCTGGTCGACGTCAAGCCCGGCCCGCTGCTCGACGCCGAGATCCGCCGCCTGGAGGAGAACCGCCTGACCGCGCTGATGCAGCGCGTCGACGCCAGGCTCCGGCTCGGTCGGCACCACGAACTCCCCGGCGAACTGGCCTCCCTGGTCGGCCAGTACCCGATGAACGAGAACCTGCACGCCCAGCACATGCTCGCCCTCTACCGGTGCGGACGCTGCCCCGAGGCACTGGAGGTCTTCCGCCGGCTCCGCGACCACATGGTCGGCGAACTCGGACTGGAACCGTCCCTGCGGATCCAGGGCCTGCACCGGGCGATGCTCGCCGCCGACCCCGCCCTGGAACACGGACCCGACCACGCCGAGGGGAACCTGCTGCTCGACCGGCTCGGCGGAGCACCCGCGGCACCCGGCCCCTGGGCACCCCGCCTCGCCAGCTGAGGGCTACCCCTCCCGGCGCCAGTGGACGCCGCAGCCGTCGACCGGCACGATCGGCTCCCTGATGCCGTGCCGCTCGCGGAAGTCCGTGACGGCCTGCCGGCACGGCTCGATGTTGTAGTCGTCGACGATCACGAAACCCCCGACCGACAGCTTCGGGTACAGGTGGGTCAGCGCATCCGTGGTGGACTCGTAGAGATCGCCGTCCAGGCGCATCACCGCCAGCGAGTCGATCGGCGCCGAGGGCAGCGTCCGCTCGAACCACCCCTCCAGGAACCGGACCTGCTCGTCGAGCAGCCCGTACCGGGCGAAGTTCTCCGCCACCTCCTCGCGGGTGACCTTCAGCACCCCGTTGATCCGGTGCAGGGCCATCTCCCGGTCCAGGGGATGGCTCCCGGAGTGCACCACCGGCACGCCCTCGAACGAATCCGCCACCCAGACGCGGCGGTCCCGCACGCCGTACGCCTCCAACACGGCCCGCATGAGGATGCAGACACCGCCGCGCCACACCCCCGTCTCGATGAGGTCACCGGGCACCCCGTCCTCCAGCGTCCGGGAGACGCACGACTGGACGTCGTCCAGCCGTTGCAGCCCCACCATCGTGTGCGCGGTCGTGGGCAGGTCCCGCCCCGACGAGCGGAGACCGGCGTCGTAGCCGTCCACGTCGCCGTACCAACCGACCGGCGCGTCCTCGTAGATGACGTTCGCGAGCACCCGCTTCACCAGGTCCAGGTAGAGCTCGCCGCCCTGTGGGATCACGTTTTCCTCCTCGAGCCGGACATGCCCCCGACCGACGGGGGCGCCGATGACCGGGGCAGGAAACCTACGGCCGCGCACTCGAACTCCGCTCGAAAGCCGGCGGCGGACCGACCGGACCGCTTCGAGCACGGCTCGACCGGGCCTGTGGGGGCGGCGGGATACCAAGGGGGAAATGCGTCCCGAACCGCAGAGAGAGGAAACGCCTTGAAGGCACTGGTCCTGGCCGGCGGCATGGGGACCCGGCTGCGCCCGCTCACCCACGCCATGCCCAAACAACTCGTCCCCGTCGTCAACAAACCCGTCCTCTTCCACGGCCTCGAACAGATCCGCCGGGCCGGCGTCACCGAGGCGGCCGTCGTCGTCGGCGACTGGCACCGCGAGATCCGGGAGGCGGTCGGCGACGGCTCCCGCTTCGGCCTGGAGATCACCTGGATCCAGCAGGAGGCCCCCTTCGGTCTGGCGCACTGCGTGCTGCTGGCCCGGGAGTTCCTCGCCGACGACGACTTCGTCATGTACCTCGGCGACAACGTCTTCTCCGACGGCATCACCGCCCTCGCCGACACCTTCCGCCGCACCCGGCCCGCCGCCCAGGTCGCCGTGGTCCGGGTGCCGAACCCCGAGGAGTACGGCATCGTCGACGCCGGCCCGGACGGCCGGGTGACCGCGCTCCGGGAGAAGCCCCGCGCCCCGCGCGGCAACCTCGCGGTGGCCGGCGCCTACTTCTTCTCCCCGCTCGTCCACGACGCCGTCGCCCGCATCCGGCCCGGCCTGCGCGGTGAATGGGAGATCACCGACGCCGTCCAGCTGATGGTCGCCGAAGGCCGCGACGTGCGGGCCGCCGAGATCACCGGCTGGTGGCGGGACACCGGACGGATCGACGACATCCTCGACTGCAACCGGCTGCTGCTCGACCGGGTGGAACCCCACGTCGCCGGCAGCATCGACGAGGCCAGCACCGTGCTCGGCCCGGTCGTGGTCGAATCCGGCGCGCGGATCGTCCGTTCGCACCTGCGCGGCCCCTTGATCGTCGGCGCGGGCACCCTCGTCGAGGACAGCTACGTCGGCCCGCACACTTCGATCGGCGAGGACTGCGTCCTCACCGACGCCGGCGTCTCGCACACCATCCTGCTCGACCGGGCGACCGTCACCGACGTCAACGGCATCCACGGATCGGTCATCGGCCGTTCCGCCCGGGTCGGGATCTCCCCGCCGGGCGACGGACGGCACCGGCTCGTCGTCGGCGACCACACCGAACTCCGCGTGCTCGCATGAGGATCCTGGTCACCGGCGGCGCCGGGTTCATCGGCTCCCACTACGTGCGCAGCCTGCTCTCCGGGGCCTACCCCGGCTACGCGAGGGCCCGCGTCACCGTGGTCGACAAACTCACCTACGCGGGCAACACCGCCAACCTCCCCCTCGACAACCCCCGCCTCACCTTCGTCCGCGCCGACGTCTGCGACCGGCCCGCCCTGCTCGACGTCCTGCCCGGACACGACGCGGTGGTGCACTTCGCCGCCGAGTCGCACGTCGACCGCTCCATCGCGGAGGCCTCGGTCTTCGCCCGCACCAACGTGGTCGGCACCCAGACCGTCCTGGACGCCTGCCTGGGCACCGGCGTCCCGCGGATGGTCCACGTCTCCACCGACGAGGTGTACGGATCCATCGCCCAGGGGTCGTGGACCGAGGACCGCCCGCTCCTGCCCAACTCGCCCTACGCCGCGTCCAAGGCCGGCGCCGACCTGATGGCCCGCGCCTACTTCCGCACCCACGGCCTCGACGTCTCGATCACCCGCTGCTCCAACAACTACGGCCCCCGCCAACACCCCGAGAAGGTCATCCCGCGGTTCGTCACCGGTCTGCTCGACGGCGAACGGATCCCGCTCTACGGGGACGGCCTGAACGTCCGCGAGTGGCTGCACGTGGACGACCACTGCCGGGCCGTGCAACTCGTCCTCGAGAAGGGCGAACCGGGAGAGGCGTACAACGTCGGCGGCGTCGAACTCTCCAACGCCGACCTCACCCGCCGGCTGCTCGACCTCTGCGGCGCCTCCTGGGACAGCGTCCGCCCGGTGCCCGACCGCAAGGGGCACGACCGGCGCTACTCCGTCGACGACACCCGCATCCGCACGAGGCTCGGCTTCGAACCGCGCATCCCGCTCGACCGGGGGCTGGCCGACACCGTCCGCTGGTACCGCGAGCACCGGGACTGGTGGCAGCCGGCCCCGCACCCCAGGGAAGGACACCGATGAACAGGCGCGTCGTCATCACCGGCATCGGGCTGGTGGCCCCCGGAGGGACGGGCACCAAGTCCTTCTGGGACCTCATCACCTCCGGCCGGACGGCGACCCGGCCCATCTCCCTCTTCGACGCCGGCGCCTTCCGCTCCCGCATCGCCGCCGAGTGCGACTTCCACCCCGAACTGCACGGTCTGACCCCGCAGGAGATCCGGCGGATGGACCGGGCCACCCAGTTCGCGGCGGTCGCCACCGACGAGGCGGTCGCCGACGCCGCACTCGCCCACGACCTGGTCGACCCCGACAGACTCGGCGTCACCGTCGGCAGCGCCGTCGGCTGCACCACCAGCCTGGAACGCGAGTACGTCGCCGTCAGCAACGGCGGCCGCGACTGGCTCGTCGACCACGGCTACGCCGTCCCGCACCTCTACGGCCACCTGGTGCCCAGCTCCATGGCCGCCGAGATCGCCCGCCGGGTCGACGCCCGGGGCCCGGCCGCCGTCGTGTCCACCGGCTGCACCTCCGGCCTCGACGCGGTCGCCCACGCCCGCGAACTGATCGCCGAGGGCAGCGCCGACGTCATGGTGACCGGTGCCACCGACGCCCCCATCTCCCCGATCACCCTCGCCTGCTTCGACGCCATCCGCGCCACCACACCCCGCAACGACGACCCCGAACACGCCTCCCGCCCCTTCGACGTCACCCGCAACGGCTTCGTGCTCGGCGAGGGCTCGGCGATGTTCGTCCTCGAGGAGCACGGGCACGCGGTGCGCCGCGGCGCCACCGTCTACGCCGAGATCACCGGTTTCGCCTCCCGCTGCAACGCCTTCCACATGACCGGGCTGCGCCCCGACGGCAAGGAGATGGCCGAGGCGATCCGCCGCGCCCTCACCGAGGCCGGCATCCACCCCGGCGACGTGGACTACGTCAACGCGCACGGCTCCGGCACCAAACAGAACGACCGGCACGAGACCGCCGCCGTCAAACTGGCCCTCGGCGCCCACGCGTACGAGACGCCCATGAGCTCCATCAAGTCGATGGTCGGCCACTCCCTCGGCGCCATCGGCGCCATCGAGATCGCCGCCTGCGCCCTCGCCCTGAAGCACGGTATCGTCCCGCCCACCGCCAACCTGCACACCCCCGACCCCGAGTGCGACCTCGACTACGTGCCGCTCCACGCCCGGCGCAAGGACCTGCACACCGTCCTCACCGTCGGCAGCGGCTTCGGCGGTTTCCAGAGCGCCATGGTGCTCGCACGGACCGGGGAGCACGCCGCATGACCGCCGCCGTCACCGGCCTCGGCATCCTCGCCCCCAACGGCGTCGGACCGGACGCGTACTGGTCCGCCACCCTGCGCGGCGAGAGCGGCATCGCCCCGCTCACCAGGTTCGACCCGGAGCCCTACCCGTCCCGGCTCGCCGGCGAGATCACCGGCTTCGACCCGGCCGTCCACCTGCCCAACCGGCTGCTCCCGCAGACCGACCCGATCACCCGGCTCTCCCTGGTCGCCGCCGAGTGGGCCCTCGCCGACGCCGCCCTCGACCCCGCCGAACTGCCCGAGTACGGCATCGGCGTCGTCACCGCCAACACCGCCGGCGGCTTCGAGTTCGGCCAGCGCGAACTGCAGAACCTCTGGTCCAAGGGCAGCGCCCACGTCAGCGCCTACCAGTCCTTCGCCTGGTTCTACGCCGTCAACACCGGCCAGATCTCCATCCGGCACGGCATGCGCGGACCCAGCGGCGTCGTCGTCGCCGACGGCGCCGGCGGTCTGGACGCCCTCGCCCAGGCCCGGCGGCTGATCCGCAAGGGCACCCCGGCCGTCGTCAGCGGCGCCGTCGACGGATCGCTCTGCCCCTGGAGCTGGACCGCCCAGCTCACCGGCGGCGCACTGAGCACCCGGGAGGACCCCGCCGACGCCTACCTGCCGTTCGACGACCGGGCCTGCGGCCACGTCCTCGGCGAGGGCGGCGCCATCCTGGTCCTCGAGGACGAACGGGCCGCCCGGGCCCGCGGCGCCCGCATCCACGGCCTCCTCACCGGCTACGGCACCTCCTTCGACGGCCGCACCGGCACCGACCGCGGCGCGGGCCTCGTCCGCGCCGCCCGCCAGGCCCTCGACCAGGCCGGCTGGAAACCCGCCGACGTCGACGTGGTCTTCGCCGACGCGGCCGGCACACCCGCCGCCGACCGCGCCGAGGCGACCGCCCTGGCCGACCTGTTCGGCCCGCACGGAGTACCGGTCACGGCCCCCAAGACCATGACCGGCCGGCTCGCCGCGGGCAGCGGCCCGCTGGACGTGGCGACCGCCCTGTTCGCCCTGCGCGACCGGGTGATCCCACCGACCGTCAACGTCCGCCCCGCGGCGGAGTACGCGCTCGACCTGGTCACCGCACCGCGCCGGCAGCCGCTGCGCCGAGCCCTCGTGCTCGCCCGCGGGCACGGCGGCTTCAACTCGGCGGTGGCCGTCGAGGCCCGGGAGGCCTGAGGCGGGCCGCCGGGCACGGACCGGACGGCCGGAGGGCGGGCCCCCATCCATGAGGTGGGGGCCCGCCCTCCGATCGTCGCGCCCGTGTCGTCCGCCGGGCGCCCGCTCAGTGGCCGTCCCGGGTCACCACCCGGGTGCGGACCAGCCACGCGCCGTCGACCCGCACCAGCACGTCCTCGCAGACGCAGGCGCGGTGCAGCCGCGGGTCGCCGCCGCGCGGCGTCAGGTACACCAACGCGTAGCAGCGCACCCCGACACCGCCGTCCGGCCGCGCCTCGACGTCCAGCATGCCGTGCCAGTGGCGGTGGGTCTCGCCCGCCGCCTCCTGGGCGGCCCGGGCACGGCGGGCACCCTCGGCCAGTTCGGCACGCCCGCGGCTCGGCGCGGGCCGCCCGGGCAACTGGAAGGTGCCGTCCTCCGTGAACGTGGCGGCCCACTCCTCGGCCCGGCCGCTGTCCAGCAGCTGCATGTGCCGGGCGTAGAACTGCTCGATGTCGGCACGCAGCCGCTCCAGCGGCACCGTCGTCGTGTGCACCATCTCGTGGACTCCTCTTCTCTTCCTGGCGGGTCGTCTTCCTGGCGGGTTGTCGGTGGTCACCCGAGCGCGTTCGAAGACCCGGGCGCGGCCGGGATCTTTGGGACGAACAGTTCGGAGCGCACCCGGGCGGCCGGGTTGCCGAAGGCGATCCGGCCGGTGATCCTGGAGCCGGCCGGGGTGCGCTGCACCAGCGAGGCCAGCCGGGGCCGGACGGCCCGCGCGACCCGGCCCTGCGAGAGCATCGCCCGGGCCTGCAGGGTCTGCATCCGCATCACCTGGTCGATGTCCCGGGCCCGCGGCTCGGCGTAGGCGCGCAGCCGCCCGGCCGACACGTCCCCGGCTCGCACCGCCTCGACCAGCACCGGGTGCAGCAGCGCGGCGTCCTGGAGCGCCAGGTTGATCCCCTGGGCGCCGAGCGGGCTGTGCGTGTGCGCGGCGTCCCCGATCAGCACCAGGCCGTCGCGGACCCACTCCCGGGCCCGGCCGGCGAAGACGTCGAGCAGCGTCAGATCGGTCAGCGCGGTGATCCGCTCCCGCGCCGGGCCGGCGTACTCGGGCACCGCCCGGCAGATCTCGTCCTTCACGAACTGCAGCCCGCGGTGCGCCAGTTCGGCATACCCCCGGTGCGGCAGGGTCCAGCCGAGCTGCACCGTGTCCGGGTAGGACGGGTACGCCAGCACCGGCCGCCCGCCGTCGCGGAACACCCGGACCGCCCTGCCCGGCGCCCCGGAACCGGGCAGCTTGAACCAGAGCACGTCGAAGTCGAACACGTCGTCCCGGTCGGCGGGGATCCCCGCCAGCCGGCGCACCTTGGAGAAGCGGCCGTCCGCGCCCACCGTCGCCGCGGCCCGGACGGTGTGCCGCCCGCCCCGCCCGTCGGCCACCGCGCCGCGCACCGCCCCGCCCTCCCGGACCAGCTCCGTCGCCCGGCACCCCGCCAGCAGTCGGAATCCGTCGAACTCCCGGCAGGATGAGAGGAGTTCGGCCAGCACGTGCTGCTGCGGGATGCTCAGCAGCCGGCCGTGGGGGCCGGGCAGCCGGGTGTAGTCGATGTCGAGCAGCGGCCTGCCCCGCTCCACCAGCTGGAACCGGTCCAGGCGGTGCCCGCCGCGGGCCTCCGCGGCGGCGAGCACCCCCAACTGGTCGAGCAGCGCCAGCCCGCCCGGTTGGAGGATCTCCCCCCGGTACTCGCGGTCGAGCGAGGAGGATCGCTCCACCACCGTCACCCGCAGGCCGGACCGGAGCAGCAGCAGGGCGAGCGCCAGACCGGCGGGTCCGCCGCCGACCACGCAGACGTCCGCGGTCGTCTCGGAAGGCGCGTCGGAAGGCGCGTCGGAAGGTGCGGTCGTCACGAGGGCTCCTCGGGAAGTCGGGTCCGGGCGAGACAGGCGTCGATCACCCGGCGGTAGTAGTGCGGGCCGAACCCCATCCGGGCCGCGGCCGGCACCAGCCGCCGCAGCCGCTCGGTGCAGACCGGGTCCTCCGGCGGCACCTCGACGACCTGCCGCTCGGCGGTGACCCCCAGCCGGAGCTCGATGTGCCCGACGATGTCCTCCACCGGGACGGACCAGCCGGAGGCCAGGTTCACCACCCCGCACGGCACCCGGGCTGCCAGCAGCGCGTCGATCAGCGCCACCGCGTGCCCCACGTCGATCAGGTCGCGCCGTGCCCCGCGGTGCACCCGCACCCGGCCGCACCGGACCTGCCCCACCAGGGACGGCAGGAACTGGTGGGGGCGCTGCGCCCGCCCCACGGGGTACGCCAGGCGCAGGATCACGTGGTCCGCCCCCGAGCCGCGGATCACCTCCTCCATGGCCAACTTGTGCCGCCCGTACGGCGAGGCAGGGCGCACCGGCCCGTCCTCCCGGCACGGGCGCTGCTGCACGCCGTACAGGCCGGCGGAGGAGGTGGAGAAGTAGACCAGCCGCCGTCCGCCGCGCAGGCACCCCGCGAGGACGTCGTACAGCAGGTCGGCCTCGCGGGCGAAGCCGGCGTCCGCCTGGCTGGTGCCGCTGGACACGCCCGCGGCGAAGACCACGGTGTCGGGGTGGCGGGCCGTCAGGGGCCGGAGGCTCTGGGCGAGGAAGCCGCGGCCGACGATCTGCATCGAGAGCTCCTATCCGGCGGGGGAGGCCGTGACGGCGGCCCGGCGGATCCGTTCCAGCAGGTCCGCCTGGCGGAGGATGCGGTCGCCGTGGTCGGCGAAGCCGCGGCCGGAGAGGGCGGTTCGGGCGAAGGCGTCCACGATGTTGGCGAAGTGGTCGTCGGCCGGGAGCAGCAACTCCTCGGTGCCCTCCCGGCGTTCGATCCGGACCACCGGCCGGTGGTCCGGCGGCGGGGTGAACGCCCGGTCGAGGGTGATCGTCCCCTCGCTCCCGGTCAGGCCGTAGCGGCAGCGGTAGTGGTGCTCCATGCCGAAGGACAGCACGGCCGTCAGCCGCGGCGAGGCGAGCAGCGCGGAGCCGGCGGTGTCCACCCCGGTCGCGGGGTCGTACTGCAGCACCGCTCCGGCCACCTCCAGGCCGGGGCCGCAGAAGAGCTGCGCCGCGCGGACCGGGTAGGCGCCGAGGTCGAGCAGCGCGCCGCCACCCAGCTCGGGGCGGTGGCGGATGTCGCCCGCGGGGAGCGGTGGGACGGTGAACTCGGCCGAGAACGAGCGCGGTTCGCCGATCCGCCCGGACTCCACCAAGTCCCGTACCCGGCGGTGGGCGCTGTGGTGGAGGAACATGAAGCTCTCCATCAGCAGCAGCCCGCGCCGGCGGCTGAGGTCGACGGCCTCCCGGGCCGGGGCCGCAGCGGTGGTGAGCGGCTTCTCGGCCAGCACGTGCTTCCCGGCCTCCAGCGCCCGGACGATCCACTCCGCGCGCAGCCCCGCGGGCAGCGGGACGTAGACGGCGTCCACGTCCGGGCGGTCGAGCAGCGCCCGGTAGCCGGTGACCGGTTCGGTGCCGAACTCGGCGGCGAACTCCCCGGCCCGTTCGCCGGAGCGGCTGGCCACCGCCGCGACCCGGGTCAACGGGCAGGCCGTCAGCGCGGGCAGCATCTTGCGCCGGGCGATGGACGCGCACCCGAGCACCCCCACGTTCAGGCGTTCCACGGGCCCCCCAGGTCCTCCCGGCCCTGCAGCGACCCGAGACAGGCGACCAGGGTGCGGGCCTCCACCGTGAAGTGGTTGCCGAACTGGATGAACCGCCGGACCTGATCGGCCGTCACCCAGCAGTAGCGGTCCGGGAGCTCCTCCGGGAAGTCGTCGCCGGCCGCCACGATCAGGTACCGGTTGGCGCGCCGGTGGAAGCGGCCGCCCTCCTCGGAGAGGACCGCCGAGTACAGCACCCGTTCCGGCGGCGCGGCCAGCACCCGGTCCAGGAACGGCGGGGGCTCCGGCAGGTCGGAGAACCCGTCCGAGACGCACTGCACCGTCGGCGCCATCTCGACCGCGTCGAAGGTGCCCGGCTGCGACAGACCCTGGAGCAGCAGCTGCGGCCCGCCCGCCGAGCGGCGCACGACCAGGGCCGCCAGCCCCGGTCGTTCTGCGGCCAGCAGCGGCTGCGTCCACCGGGTCACCTCGCGGTTGCCGGCGACCACCGACACGGCGACGACGCGCTGGTGGCGCCCCCGGACGTGCGCGATCTCGGTGTCCGTCCGCCGCCACTCGGCCACCCGGTCCAGCGGCACCAGCCCGACCTCGCGGCCGTGCCGGGCCTTCAACCCGGCGAGCCAGCTGAGGACCGCGGTGTCGGAGTGCGGTCCTCCGGCGTCCGCGTCCGCGTCCCCGGCCGGCGGCAGCGGCAGTGAGGACAGCACGGTCCGGGCGTCCATGTTGACCAGGTTGTCGACCGCGAGCAGCCGGTGGATCTGGCCCAGCGTCAGCCAGCGGTGGTCCGGCCCCGCCTCGACGTCGCCGGTGACCTCGACCACCAGGTTCCGGTTGCGCTTGCGCAGGAAACTGTCGCCCTGCTCGGACTGCAGCACGTCGGTCAGCACGGTGCCGCGCTCCGCGGCCAGGAAGTACTCGACGTACGGGGTGGGCCGGCCCCGGTGCACGCGGGTGTAGTTGCTGCGGGTCGCCTGGACGGTCGGGCCGAGCTGGACCGGGCCGATGTTCCCCGGCTCCGTCTTGGCCTGCATCAGGAAGTGCAGGACGCCGCCGAACTCCTTGGCCAGGATGCCGAGGACACCGGTCTCCGGCTGGCAGATGATCGGCTGCGACCAGGTCCGCCCGTCCTCCTCCCGGACCTCCAGGCCCCGGATCGAGAAGAACCGGCCCGTCTCGTGCACCAGGTCGCCGGTCCCGGGCACGGTGTGCCACTTCTCCAACCGGTCGAACGGGATCCGCTCGACCTCGAAGGTGCCGGCCCGCCGCCGGTCGGCCAGCCAGCCGGACACCTCCTCGACCCCGTCGACGGCCGCCGCCGAACGGGCCAGCCTGGCGGCGTGGTCGGCCGACGGGGTGCGGGCGGACCGGGCCGCCGTCCTGGTGTCTGCTGCGCGGGCCATCGCGGTTCCTTCCGGGTGCCGGTGCGGAGGGCCCACCGTCCCGCGGCCGCATCGAGACGGGCTCGAAGCGGGATGGAGCGGCGCTCCACGCCGATTCGAGCGGTGCTCCGGCGCGGGCGGCGAGGCTCGAGGGCGTACTGCCTCCATCACGACCCGAGGAGCGAACGACCATGATCACCGAAGCCGACCTGAAGAGGATCATGCGAGAGGGGGCCGGCCAGGCCGAGGGGATCGACCTCGACGGCGACATCGCCGACGTGCTCTTCAGCGACCTGGGCTACGACTCGCTCGCCCTCCTGGAGACGGTCAGCCGGATCGAGCGCGAATACGACGTCCGCGTCCCGGAGGACGCCCTCAGCACCGCCCGGACCCCCGGTGAGTTCCTCGCCCTGGTGAACCGGGCCGCGGCCGAGGCGGCCTGACGTGACCCGCTGGGAGAACAGGACCGCCCTGATCGCCGGGGGCACCCGGGGGACCGGCCTGGCCGTCGCCCACGAACTCGCCGCCCGGGGCTGCCACGTCTACCTCAACCACGCCCACGACGACACGGCGGCCGAGGAGGCCCTCGCAGCCCTCGCCGGACTGCCCGGCCCCGCCACCGTCCTCAAGGCCGACATCACCCGGCCCGACACCCTGCCGCGCCTGCTGCGGCACATCCGCGGGGAGCGCGGCCGCCTCGACGCCTTCGTCCACAGCGCGGCCTCCTTCCACCCGATGGACGCCGCCCGGCCGGACGCCGACCTGCTCCGGCGCGACCTCACCACCGCCCTCGCCCCCCTGGTCCTGGGCATCCGCCCCCTGGCCGACGCCATGGCCGGCGGACCGGGCCGGATCGTCGCGGTCTCCAGCAACGGAGCCCGCCGCGTGGTGCCGCGCTACGTCGCGGCCGGTGTGGCGAAGGCCGCCCTGGAGGCGCAGATCCGCTACCTGGCCGTCGAACTGGCACCGCTCGGCATCACCGTCAACGCGGTCGCCGCCGCCAAGCTCGACAAGGGCCCGGGCACCGCGGACGCCGCCGCCGTTCGCGTCCTGGCGGAGCGCACCCCCGCCGGCCGCCTCACCGCCCCGGCGGACCTCGCCCGGGCGGTGGCCCTGCTCTGCAGCGACGAGGCCGCCTGGATCCACGGCCAGGTCGTCACCGCCGACGGGGGCCTGAGCCTGCGCGCCTGAGGCCCCTGCCGCCCGTTCCCCTTCCCCCCCCGGCAGGCCGTACGGCTGCCGCCCCCGAACACCGAGGAGACCCGTGCGCATCATCGACCTCTCCACCCCGATCGACGCGGCGGGCTGGGAGCCGGAACCGGTCGAGCACCGCATCATGTCCGCCGCCGACGGCGCCAAGCACATGAGCGCGGAGATGCTCGAGCACTTCGGCCTGGAGTTCGACCCGTCCGTCCTGCCGGACGGCGAACTGCTCACCATCGACACCCTCACCCTCACCACCCACACCGGTACCCACATCGACGCCCCCTCCCACTACGGCTCCACCGCCCGCTACGGCGACGGCCGTCCCCGCCACGTCGACGAACTCCCACTGGAGTGGTTCCACGGCCCCGGCGTCGTCCTCGACATCGGCACCGCCGAACCCGGCGCGGTCGACGCCACCCACCTGCGCCGCGAACTGGACCGCATCGGGCACCGCCTGGCGCCCGGCGACATCGTGCTGCTGCGCACCGGCGCGTCCCGGCTCGCCGGCACCCCCGAGTACTTCAGCCGCTTCACGGGGCTCGACGGCTCCGCCACCCACTTCCTGCTCGACCAGGGCGTCCGGGTCATCGGCACCGACGCGTTCAGCCTCGACGCCCCCTTCCGGACCATGATCGAGAAGTACCGGGAGACGGGCGACCGCAGCTGCCTCTGGCCGGCCCACTTCGCCGGCCGGGAACGCGAGTACTGCCAGATCGAACGCCTCGCCCACCTGGAGGACCTGCCCGCCCCGACCGGCTTCACCGTCAGCTGCTTCCCCGTCAAGATCACCGGTGCCGGCGCCGGCTGGACCCGCGCCGTGGCCGTCCTCCCGGCCTGAAGGGACGGCACCGGTTCGACCGGTCGGATGATCCGGAGGAAACGGCCTAGCCCCGGGCCGCCTCGACCGGGCGGTGGCGCAGGGACCAGAGGGCGGCCAGGGCTGCGCAGGGGGCGGTCAGCAGGAGGCAGGCGCCGGTCACCGCACCGACCGGCCGCCACGGCAGGACCAGCGGCGGGGGGCTGCCGAGCAGGGCCAGTGCGCCGTTCATCGCCCCGAGTTGGACGGCCGCGACCGCGCAGCCCAGCAGCGCGCCCACCGTCACCACGAGCAGCGACTCGCCGGTCACCAGCCCGACCACCTGTGCCCGGGTGGCGCCGGTGAGCCGCAGCAGGGCGAGTTCCCGGCGGCGGTCGACGGTCGCCATCGCGAGGATGTTGGCGAGCGCGATGCCGGTGTACGTCAGGGCGAGGCCGAGCACCAGGACGGTCCGCAGCCGGGCGATCCGGCCGTTGGCGGGGGCGGAGGCGGTCAGCCACTGCTCGCGGGTGTCGATCCGGGCACCGAACCGGGTTGCGGTGGCGCGCAGTCGTGCCTCCAGCGCGACGTGGTCCGCCCCGGTGGCGGCCCGGACGTCGATGCGGTCCACCCGGGAACCCGGTGCGTTGCGCGCGGTCACGTACAGGCCGTTGTCGCCGAGCCCGTCCCGCAGCACGGCGGCGACCCTGAGGGTCACCCGGCAGCCGTCCGCGAGCACGACCGGCACCGGCTCGCCGACGTCCCGGTGCCCCCACTCCTGCGGCAGCACGATGCCGTCGTCGGTCAGCGCGGCCACCGATCCGGTCACCACCGGCAGCCGGGCGACGCCGGCCAGCGCGCCGGGATCGGCCGTCCGCGCCTCGGAGCGGACCTCGGTGCCGTCCGCCTCGACCACCGCGAGCCGGGTCGGCCCGGTGGGGGAGACGACCGTCCCGGGAACGGCCCGCAGGGCTTCGACCAGCCCCGGGCGGCCCGCACCGGGCGTGAGCACGAAGTCGGCGGCGGTCCGCGCCCGGGCCTCGGCCGTCCGGGAGGCGCTCACCGTGTCCAGCGCGCCCGCCAGCGAGCCGGTCAGGGCCACCGACACCAGCACCGGTGCGGCGACCGCCCCGGTGCGGCGCAGCGCGGCGGCGGCGTTCTCCCGCACCAGGCGGCCCGACCAGCGGGACAGCCCGGCCGGCAGCCGGCCGAGCAGGCGCAGCAGCGGCCGGGCGAGGACCGGCGCGAGCAGCCCGCAGGCGGAGATGAGCACCATCGGCTGGACGGTGTAGGTCTTGCGGTGCAGCAGGTCGACCGGGTCCGTGAGCAGGGCCGAGCCGATCAGCCCGGCCGCCGCCGTCAGCAGCCCGAGGCCCCAGAACCAGCGGCCGGCGGTCATCACGCCGGTGTCGAGATCGGCGCTGCGCAGCGCGTCCAGCGGGCCGAGACGCCCGGCGCGGCGGGCGGCGACGAGGACGCCGCCGAGGGCGACCAGCAGGCCGGTCCAGAACGCGGCGACCAGCGGCCAGGTTCCCCGGTCGACGGTGAACCCGGGCGGGGCCATCCCGACGTCCGCCAGCCACCGCACCATCCGCGGCGCGCCCAGCCGGCCCAGTGCGCACCCGGCGGCAGAGGCGGCGGCACCGAGCACGAGCGCCTCGGCCAGCACCGCGCACCGCACCTGCGCCCGGGTGGCGCCGGCCAGCCGGAGCAGGCCGAGCTCGCGACGGCGCTGGGCGACGGTGTACGAGAAGGTCGAGGCGACGACGAACGCCGAGACGAAGGCGCTCACCCCGCCGGCCGTACCGAGCGCGGCGACCAGCGACACCATGGCCTCGCCGCCGCCGGGCCACGACATCGCGGTGGCCAGACCGAGCAGCATCACCGCCGTCATGGCCACCCCGAGCGCCAGCGCCGTGAACGCACCCAGCAACGACACCCAACGCACCCTCAGCGACTTCAACGCGATCCGCATCATCCTCATGCCCTCCAGCCAACCGCCGGCGCCGGGCCGGATCAGCAGGCCAGGGCCTACCTTCCGGGGTAGGGCCAGCCCTACCGCGCAGGACGCAGGGGCGGCCTAGGGTGGGGCGGGTACCAGGACGGGGGAGGGGTGTGGGGTATGGCAGGGGTGACCGGAACGGGCGGGACGCTCTGGAACGCACTGGCCCGGCCGGGGTTCCTGCGCGGCGCGCTGCCCTGGCGGGCCGCCGGCTACCTGCTCGCCTCCGGGACGGCCGGGCTGCTGCTCTGCGCGGGGCTGTTGCTGGCGGGGACGGTCGCCGGGGTGCTCGCCGTGCTGCTGGTCGGGCTGCCCCTGCTGCTGGCGCTGGGCCTGGTCGGGGTGCCGTTCGCGGCGTGGGAGCGGTGGCTGGTCGGGCTGCTGGACGGTGCGCCGGTGCCCGACCCGCACCTGGTGCCGGCCCGCCCCGGGCTCTCGGCCTGGCTGCGGCTGCGCTACCGCGAGCGGGCCACCTGGCGGGAGCTGGGTTTCGCCGCGCTCGCCGCCTTCGTCCTGTGGCCGATCGACCTGGTCGTCGCGGGCTTCGCCCTTGCGGTGCCCGGCTACCTGCTGGCGGCGCTGCCGCTGCTCCTGCTGGACGGCGAACAGGTGAACGTCCTCAAACTCTGGCAGGTCCACTCCCCGTACGTGGCAGCGGCGTTGGGTCTCGGCGGAGTGCTGGCGGCGGCGCTGCTCGCCTATCCGCTGACCGCGGTGGCGGCCGGGCGGGCCGCACTCGTCCGAGCAGTGCTGGCGCCGGGCGGCCAGGAGCTGCGGATCGGCGAACTGGTCAGCTCCCGCGCCCGGTTGGTGGACGCCTTCGAGGCGGAACGGCGCCGGATCGAACGGGATCTGCACGACGGCGCCCAACAGCGCCTGGTCGCCCTGGCGATGACGCTCGGACTCGCCAGGCTGGACGCGCCGCCCGGCAGCCCGCTCGCCGACCGGCTGGCCCAGGCGCACCGCGAGGCGGGTGAAGTACTGTCCGAGCTACGGGAGTTGATCAACGGCATCCATCCGCAGGTGCTCACCGACCGCGGGCTGCCGGACGCCTGTACGGACGCCGCCGACCGGTCGCCGGTGCCGGTCGACGTCACTTTCGAACTGCCGGGGCGGCTGCCGGCCGCGGTCGAGTCGGCCGGCTGGTTCGCGGTGTCGGAGGCACTGGCGAACATCGCCAAGCACAGCGGTGCCCGCTCCGCCCGCGTCGACGGGCGGTACGCTGACGGGCTGTTGACCATCGAGGTGTCCGACGACGGATGCGGCGGCGCCGATCCGGCCGGCGGCACCGGCCTCACCGGGCTGGCCGACCGGGTCTCCGTGGTCGACGGCGCGCTGACCGTGAGCAGCCCGCCCGGAGGCCCGACCCTGCTGCGTGTGGAGATCCCGTGCACCCCGATCAGCCCGTGAGGCCGCTCCGCGTGGTGCTCGCCGAGGACAGCGTGCTCCTGCGCGAGGGCCTGATCGGCCTGCTGGACCGCTTCGGCCACCGGGTGGTCGCCGCGGTCGGGGACGCCGACGCCCTGAGCGCGGCCGTCGACGAGCACGGGCCGGACATCGTCATCACCGACGTCCGGATGCCGCCCGGCCAGACCGACGAGGGCCTGCGCGCCGCCGTCGCCCTGCGCGCCGGGCGTCCGGGCCTCCCGGTGCTGGTGCTCAGCCAGTACGTGCAGCGCGCGTACGCCGCCGAGCTGCTGGACTCCGGGGACGGATCCGGCGTGGGATACCTGCTGAAGGACCGGATCGGGCAGGTCGAGGAGTTCCTCACGGCGGTCGGCACGGTGGCGGCCGGCGGCACCGTCGTGGACCCGGAAGTGGTGCGCCACCTGCTGCGGCGCCGACGCGACCCCCTGGAACGGCTGACCGCGCGCGAGCGCGAGGTGCTGGCGCTGATGGCCGAGGGCAGGTCCAACGCGGCGATCTGCCGCGAGCTGACGGTCTCCGAGGCGGCCGTGGGCAAGCACATCGGCAACATCCTGATGAAGCTCGACCTGCCCCCGGCCGAGGAGACCCACCGCCGGGTCCTTGCCGTCCTGGAGTTCCTCCGGGCGTAGGGCGCATGTTCGAACGGTCATGGGTGTCCACAAGGGGCGCAGTTCCCCGCGCCCCTGAACCGACCACCCGAGTGCCCCTTGACGACAGTGGGGCATCCCGGTCGCGGACCTGGCGGCGCTGAAGCCGGGCGAGGTCCACTGCACGGAGACCGACCGGAACGGCCGGGAGATCCCGCGCACCGTCACCGTCGAGGAGTTCCGGGCCGGGGCCTGCGACACCCCGTCCGACTGACGGCGTGCGGGAGCCGTACCCGTCGGGCCGGTGACACCGCCGGGGCCGCACGCCGAGCCGTCGGCACTGCCGCCCGGCCCGGTGGCCCCCGGGGACGGTCGGCGGGCCCCTCGGCCCTCCGACGCCCCTGGAGTCTCGGGCCTTCCCCGTGCCCGGGCGATCGATCACCCTGCCAGAGGTCGCGGCTGCGCCTCGACACCCTGCTGACGCACCGACAGCCGCCGGGAGGACGGACGGGTGGGGAACTCGGGGACGCTGTGTCCGAGGCCGGGGATCAGCCTGCGCGCCGGGCGCGGTGGCTGCCGACGAGTACCGTGCCGGCCACGGCGGCCACGGCGCCGGCGGCCATCAGCCCGCGCGAGGACCGCCACGACAGCACCGACCAGCAGGACTGGGCGGACAGCAGCGAGCCGGTGCTCAGCCAGGACCCGGCCGAGATCAGCGACAGCGCGGAACCGATCGAACCGACCGACAGCGCACTGCCGACCGACCCGACGGAGAGCACCGACCCGACGGAGCCGATGGACAGCGCGGAGCCGACCGACCCGATCGACAGGACGGAGTCCTTCGACCAGAGCGAGAGCATCGATCCGGCCTGGGCAGAGGTACGAGCGACCATGGCCCGATGGTAATCCGCATTCACCACCCCCGCGGCCGAACGCGGGTTCCCCCGAACGGCCCTGCGCACCTCTCAACCCCGGAGGACCTTGCGGAGGTGTTCGCCGAATTCGGCGGGGTGGGTGGTGAGACCGATGTGTCCACCGGGGAAGTGCCGGAGTTCGGTGCCGAGGCGTTCGGCCAGGAACGCGGCCGGACGGTACGGCAGTTCGCCGCGCGACTCCTGGCCGCAGGCGAGGACCAGCCGGTCCGACACCGCCTCCAGGCGGGTGATGTCCGGGGTGTAGGACATGAAGGCGGGCACGATGCGGCCGACGAAGAACGGCAGGCCGGCCGTGGTCCGTTCGGCCCGGGCGGCTGCCTGCGGCGGAAGCCCGGCCGAGGCCTGCGGCGGCTCGGAGGCGCCGCCGTCCTTCTGCAGGCCGGCGGCGAACACCGCCATCGCCGGCATGAGCCCCTGCGCGCGGAAGGTCTCCTGGACGCGTGCGAGGAGGGCACGGTGCTCGGGGGCGTCCGGCAGGGCCTCCACCAGCGGCGGCTCGTGTGCGACGACGCGGGCGATGCGTTCGGGGTGGGCGGTGAGCAGGTGCACGGCCGCGATCGCGCCCGAGCTCGTGCCGAACACCCGGCCGGGCTCGCCGGGTGACAGCAGTTCCAGCAGCCGGAACGCGTCGTCGGCGTGCTCGGCCACGTGCTGCCCGGCCTCCGGGTCGTCCAGCTTGCTCCGGGACAGGCCGCGCGGGTCGTAGGTCGCGACGGTGTACTCGGCGGCCAGGTCGTCGGCGATGGCGTCGAAGGAGGCGGCGCCGCCCGTCCCGCCGGGGACCAGCAGCAGGAGCGGGCCCCGGCCGCGTACTTCGTAGTGCAGGGTCGCGCCGTTCACGCGCAGGCGGCCGGTGGTCGGGGCGGTCATCGGGGATCTCCTTCTCGGGGCGGGGGCCAGTGCTCCAGGAGCGAGTGCAGGGCGTCGAGGGCGCGGACCCAGGACTGCTCCGTCGGGCGCTCGTGCCCGAATCCTCCCGCGGCTTCCAGCGAGACGAACCCGTGGAACGTGCTGCGCAGCAGCCTGACCGCGTCGGTCAGGTCGGGCTCGGCCAGGCCGTAGCCGCGCAGCATGCCGTAGGTCAGCTCGACGGCGCGCCGCGGCCCGGACGCCTGTGCGGCCAGCTCGGGGTCGATCCGGATCGGGACCTGTGTCGCCGTGTAGCGGCCCGGGTGCCGGTGGGCGTACTCCCGCCAGGCGTTCGCGTACGCGACCAGCGCGTCCCTGCCCGCCCGGCCGGCGGTCGCCTCCGCGATGCGGACGGTCTTCTCGTCGGCCGCCAGCAGTGCGATCCGTCCGCGCAGGTCCTCCAGGCCGCGCACGTGCGCATAGAGGCTCGCGTCCTTCACGCCGAGCCGCCGCGCCACCTGCGACATGGTCACCCGATCGAGCCCGACCTCGTCGGCCAGCTCGGCGCCCGCCGCCGTCACGCGATCCGCCGTCAGCCCGGCCCGCGCCATGTGCCCACCTCGCTTCCTAGGATCCCTAGTTTTAAACTAGGGATCCTAGGAATGGCAAGCGGGATTACCGGGGATCGGCATCTTCCGTGCCGTCGGTGCTCCCGGCACTCTCGGTGCTCTCGGCCTCCGGGGCGGGGAGGCGCAGGACCTGGCCCGGCGCGATGAGGTCGGGGTCGTCGCCGATGAGGTCACGGTTCAGGTCGTGGAGGGCCTGCCAGCCCCCGGTGACGCCCTGGGCCTCCGCAATGCCGGCCAGGCTGTCGCCCTCCTGCACCGTCCACTGCGCGGCGCTCTGCTCCTCGGGGGTGTCGGCGGCGCTCTCGACCGGTTCTGCCGCCGTGCTCCCTGTCGTGCTCTCCGCGGTGCGCCCGTCCGCCCCCGCCGTGGCGGGCCGCTCGGACGGCGTGCCGTGCGCGGGCTTCCGCCCGGCTCCGCGGGTGCCGCAGGAGGGCCACGGCCGCAGGCCGCTGCGCCCGGCCAGCCGCCGGGCGACGGCGATCTGCTGCTCGCGGGAGGCGAGGTCGGCGCGCGGGGCGTACGCGGTGCCGCCGTTGGCGCGCCAGGTGGTCGCGTTGAACTGCAGGCCGCCGTAGTAGCCGTTCCCGGTGTTGAGGTGCCAGCGGCCGCCGCTCTCGCAGGCGGCGATCCGGTCCCAGTCCACGTTCCCGCCCTCGGGTGCCGCGGCCTCCGCGGCCCGTCCGGCCTCGGTGCCGGCCCAGACGCATGCGGCGCTGAGGACGGCCAGGAGCACACGCAGGGCGCGGTGCGGGTTCGACGCGGTGGACGGCACAGGACACTCCGGACCTCGGGGACGGGGCAGCGGCCGCCCGTGGGCGCCGCCCTCCCACCGATGCACGTCCCGCCGCCGACACGCGGCCGACACGACGCGGACCTCACCCGCCCGGCCCCGGCACAGCCCCCGCTCGGCGCACAGCACCGACCGGGGGGCGGAACGTACTCGGGCCCCGGGCCACCCCCGCTCACCGCCAGGGGTGCACAGGTGTTTACCCTGGACGGGTGAACGCTCGTACACCCTTCCCCAACTGCTCGGACGGAACGTCGTGAGCCCCGTCGAGGCACCGCGCGCCGAGGCCGCGCCGGCGCCCCCGTTCCTGGTCGGCATCCTGGCCTTCTGCGGCGTCGTCGTGGCGCTGATGCAGACCCTCGTCGTGCCGCTGCTGCCGCACGTCCCGCAACTCACCGGCAGCACCCCGACCGCCGCCAGCTGGCTGGTCACCGTGACGCTGCTGACCGGCGCCGTGTGCACCCCGCTGCTCGGCCGGATCGGCGACATGTACGGCAAACGGCGCGTCCTGCTCGCCTCCCTCGGGGTGCTGGTCGCCGGCTCGGTGCTCTGCGCGGTCAGCTCCCACATCGGCGTGCTGATCGCGGGCCGGGCCCTGCAGGGCGCCGCGCTGGCGGTGGTGCCGCTGGGCATCAGCATCATGCGGGACGAACTGCCGCCCGCCCGGGTGCTCTCCTCGGTGGCGCTGATGAGCTCGACGCTCGGCATCGGCGCGGCGGTCGGCCTGCCGGTGGCCGCCCTGGTGGTCGAGCACGCGGACTGGCACACCATGTTCTGGGTGTCGGCCGCCCTGGGGCTGCTGGACATGGCGCTGGTGCTGTGGAAGGTCCCGGAGTCGCCGGTGCGTTCACCGGGCCGCTTCGACGTGGTGGGCGCGCTCGGCCTGTCCGCCGTCCTGGTGAGCCTGCTCCTCGCGGTCACCCAGGGCGCCGAGTGGGGCTGGACCTCGGGCCGCACGCTCGGCCTGGTCGCGGCCGCCGTCCTGCTGGCCCCGCTCTGGCTGGCGTACGAGCTGCGCCACACCTCCCCGATGGTGGACGTGCGGGTCTCGGCCCGCCCGGCGGTGCTGCTGGCCAACGTGGCGGCGCTGCTGATCGGCTTCTCGTTCTACGCCAATTCGCTGGTCACCGCACAGATGGTGCAGGAGCCGAAGAGCACGGGGTACGGACTGGGCGCCTCGATCGTGGTCAGCGGGCTGTGCCTGCTGCCGGGCGGTGTGTCCATGGTGGCGCTCTCCCCGGTGTCGGCGCGGATCTCCGCCGCCTTCGGGCCGAAGGTGACGCTGGCCGTCGCCGCGGGAGTGATGGCGGTGGGCTACGTCGTCCGGTTCTTCACCAGCCACGAGCTGTGGATGATCATCGCGGGCGCGACCGTCGTCTCGGCCGGCACCGCCATCGCCTACAGCGCCCTGCCGGCCCTGGTGATCCGGGCGGTTCCGGCCGCCGAGACGGGCGCCGCCAACGGCCTGAACACCCTGATGCGCTCGCTCGGCCAGGCGGTCTGCAGCGCCGTGGTCGCCGCCGTCCTCGCCGACCTGACCTTCCAGGTGGACGGCCGTACGGCGCCGACGCTCCATGCTTATCTCGTGGTCTTCCTCGTCGCGGCCGCCGCCGCCGTACTCGCCCTGCTGGTCACCCTCGCCCTGCCCGGACGGCAGCGGCCCACCGCCGACGGCCCGGCCGGAAGGCGGGAAGGCGGCTCGGACGGGAAGGCGGCCGCCGCCGGCCTTCCGGCCGCGTCCGCGGGGGAGGGCCGGTCATGACCGGCTCCGCCGCCCCGACCGGCCGCCAGGCGATCCTGCGCGCCGCCCGGCGGGCGTTCGCCCTGCAGCCGTACGCCCAGGTGACCCTGCGCGGGATCGCCGCCGACGCCGAGGTCAGCGCCTCCCTGATCGTGAAGCTGTTCGGCAGCAAGGAGGAGCTGTTCGCGCTGACCACCGACTTCTCCGCCGACGCCGACGAGCTCTTCGACGCGCCGCTGGAGGCGCTCGGCCGCCACATGGTGCTCTCCCTGGTGCGCACCCGGCGCGAGCGCAGCAGCGACCCGCTGCTGAGGGTGGTCTTCTCGCTCGGCATCGAGGACGAGCGGAGCGTCCTGCGCGACCGCTTCCGCGAGCAGGCCACCCGCCGCCTGGCCGGCCGACTCCCGGGCGCCGAACCGGAGTTGCGTGCCGAGCTGATCCTCGGCCAGCTGCTCGGCCTCGGCGCCACGATGAGCATCCACCGGGACGGCGGCGGCACCGGGCAGGCCGCCGCGGGACACCTCGCCGACCTCTGCGCACCGGCCCTGCAGCGGCTGATCGACGGCGGCTGACCGATCCCTCCTGCGCGGACCGGCCGCGCCGGCGCCGGCCGTCCGGTCCGCACGGCCCGCCGCGTCCGGTCCGCGGGGCCCGTCCGGCGGGCCTACGGTGGGAGGGGCGCGCCCGTTCGGCGGATCCGGGCGAGGCGCGTCGTCCACCGCTGCGCCGGAGGGAGCGTTCCGTCATGGCCCACACACCGTCGAACCTGGGCATCGTGGTCCTGGAGCAGGCCGGCGGACCGCTGCTGAAAGTGGCGGGCGAGATGGACCGCGAGACCGCGCCCCGGCTGGCCGACGCCCTGCAGCAGCCCTGGGCCTCGCGCACCGTGCCGACCGCCGTGCGGGTCGACCTCGCCGCGGTGACCTTCTGCGACTCCAGCGGGCTCAACGTCCTGCTGGACGCGGACCGGCAGGCCCGCGACCGCGGCACCGTCCTGCTGCTGATGAACCCGCCCGACCAGGTGCGCCGACTGTTTGCCGTGACCGGCACGGACGAGGTGCTCACCGTCCGTCCCGGGCCGGACTGAAGCCGGTCTCATCCTTGCGCGACAAGAATCATTGGCATGCAGAGCATTTCTCCGGCGGGCCCCGCGGCACGGCCCTGCCTACGGTGGAAGGCGGGTGGCGGCACCTGGCCCCTGCCGCCGCATCCGGGTGCCCGTCCTGCCCGTGCAGCGCGGTGGCGAGAGGAACGGTGGGAAGAATGTGCAGATGGCTCGCGTACTCCGGGTCGCCGATCGCCCTGGCCGACCTGCTCTACAAACCCGAGCACTCGCTGATCGACCAGAGCCGGCACGCCCGGCTCGGCGTGGAGACCACCAACGGCGACGGGTGCGGCGTCGGCTGGTACCCGGACACCAGCGGCGGCACCGCCCCCGGTGCCGAGGCCGAGCCGGAACCGGCGATCTTCCACGCGACCGGCCCCGCCTGGAGCGACCGCAACCTCCTCGAACTCTCCCGCTGCGTCCGTTCGCCGCTCTTCCTCGCCCACATCCGCGCCTCCACCGGCACGGCCGTCCAACAGAGCAACTGCCACCCCTTCCGGTACGGCCGATGGCTCTGGATGCACAACGGGGCGATCCACGAATTCCCCGCACTCAAGCGGGACTTGGCGATCGCCGTCGACCCCCTGCTCTACCCCTTCGTCGAGGGCTCCACCGACTCCGAGCTGATGTTCTACGTGGCGCTCAGCCTCGGCCTGCAGGACGACGCCCCGCTCGCGGTGGAACGCATGATCGGCCTGATCGAGGACGTCGGCGAGCGCCGCGGCGTACCCGACCCGCTCCAGATGACCGTGGCGGTCTCCGACGGCAGCCGGCTCTGGGCCTTCCGCTACTCGAGCGAGCACAACTCGCGCTCGCTCTTCTTCAGCACGGACGTCCGCACGCTGCGCGCCCTCCATCCGGAGATCCCGGTGCTGCAGGAGGTCGCGGACGGGACGCGGATCGTGGTGTCGGAGCCCCTCGGCGACCTCGCGGGCGCCTGGAACCAGGTCCCCGAATCGTCCTACGGCGTAGTGGGGAACGGGCACGGCGCCCTCCACTCGCTGACCCCGCGCAAGCCTTGATACCCGGGTCGGCCCCGGCTCCGTGCCCGCCCTCGGGGGGCTGCGCGGGGCCGGGGCCGCCGGGTTCGGTCAGATCGTTGCGGCCAGGCGGGTGCCCTGGTCGATGGCGCGCTTGGCGTCGAGCTCGGCCGCGACGTCCGCGCCGCCGATGAGGTGGGCCTCGATGCCGTGCTCGCGCAGCTCCTCCTGGAGGTCGCGGCGGGGCTCCTGCCCGGTGCACAGCACCACGGTGTCGACCTGGAGCAGCTGCTGCTCGCCGTCGAGCAGGAAGTGCAGGCCCTGGTCGTCGATGAGCTGGTAGGTGGCGCCGGCGACGGTGGTGACGCCGCGGTGCTTGAGCTCGGTGCGGTGGATCCACCCGGTGGTCTTGCCGAGGCCGGCGCCGACCTTGCCGGTCTTGCGCTGCAGCAGGTGGACGCTGCGCGGCGAGGTGCGGCGCACCGGCGGGGTGAGGCCGCCGGGCGTGGTGTGGTCGGTGTCGACACCCCACTGCTCGAAGAAGACCTCGGGGTCGAGGGCGGCCTGCTCGCCGGGGTCGGTGAGGAACTCGGCGACGTCGAAGCCGATGCCGCCGGCGCCGAGGATCGCCACCCGGTCGCCGACCGGGGCGCCGTCGCGCAGCACGTCCAGGTAGCCGACGACGCTGGGGTGGTCGACGCCGGGGATGTCCGGGGTGCGCGGGGTGACACCGGTGGCGAGGACGATCTCGTCGTAGCGCTCGGCGGCGAGTCCCTCGGCGGTGGCCGTGGTGCCCAGGCGCAGTTCGACCCCGTGGGCGTCGAGCTGGTGGCGGTAGTAGCGGACGGTCTCGTCGAACTCCTGCTTGCCGGGGACCTTGCGGGCGACGTTGAGCTGGCCGCCGATGGTGTCCGCGGCGTCGTAGAGGGTGACGGCGTGGCCGCGCTCGGCCGCGGAGACGGCGAAGGCGAGACCGGCCGGGCCGGCGCCGACGACGCCGATCCGCTTGCGCAGCTTGGTGGGGGAGAGGACGAGTTCGGTCTCGTGGCAGGCCCGCGGGTTGACCAGGCAGGAGGTGATCTTGAGGCTGAAGGTGTGGTCCAGGCAGGCCTGGTTGCAGCCGATGCAGGTGTTGACGGCCTCGGGGGTGCCGGCGGCGGCCTTGGCGACGAAGGCGGGGTCGGCGAGCAGCGGGCGGGCCATGGAGACCAGGTCGGCGTGGCCGTCGGCGAGGATCTTCTCGGCGAGCTCGGGGGTGTTGATGCGGTTGCTGGTGACCAGCGGGATGCCGACCGAGCCCATGAGCTTCTCGGTGACCCAGGTGAAGGCGCCGCGCGGCACCGAGGTCGCGATGGTGGGGATGCGGGCCTCGTGCCAGCCGATGCCGGTGTTGATGATGGTCGCGCCGGCGGCCTCGATCGCCTTGGCGAGCTGCACGACCTCCTCGAGGGTGGAGCCGCCGGGCACCAGGTCGAGCATGGAGAGCCGGTAGATCAGGATGAAGTCCTCGCCGACCCGCTCGCGGACGCGGCGGACGATCTCCACCGGGAACCGCATCCGGTTCTCGTACGAGCCGCCCCACCGGTCGGTGCGGTGGTTGGTCGGTGCGGCGATGAACTCGTTGATCAGGTAGCCCTCGGAACCCATGATCTCGACGCCGTCGTAGCCGGCCGAGCGGGCGAGCTCGGCGCAGCGGGCGAAGTCCTCGATCGTCTGCTCGATCTGCTCGTCCGTCAGCTCGTTCGGGGTGAACGGGCTGATCGGGGCCTTGAGCGGGCTGGGGGCCACCAGGTCCTGGTGGTAGGCGTAGCGGCCGAAGTGCAGGATCTGCATGGCGATCCGGCCGCCGGCGGCATGCACGGCGTCGGTGATCACCCGGTGCTCGGCGGCCTCGGTGCCGGTGGTGAGCATGGCGCCGCCCTCCCAGGGGCGCCCGGCCTCGTTGGGCGCGATGCCGCCGGTGACGATCAGGCCGACGCCGCCGCGGGCGCGCTCGGCGTAGAACGCGGCCATCCGCTCGAAGCCGTTGGGGGCCTCCTCCAGCCCGACGTGCATCGAGCCCATGACCACCCGGTTGGGCAGGGTGGTGAAGCCCAGGTCGAGCGGGTTGAGCAGGTGGGGGTAGGCGGTCATCGGAGGCCTCCAGCAGGGTCGTCGTGTGCCCTTTGTAGACCTCCGGGGCTCGATTGTGCAACTAGGTGCATATGGCGGGCGGGCGAGTGCTGCGTCACACCGGGGACCGGCCGGCCCCCGGCCGGGCGGGCTCGGCCCGCGGGGCTCAGGCCGCCGCGGCCGTGGCGTGACTGGTGACGCAGAGGATCCAGGCGACCAGTTCGGCCGCGACCTCCTCGCGGTTGGTCTCGTTGAGGATCTCGTGCCGGGCCCCCGCGTAGGTGCGGTAGGTGACGTCGGTCAGGCCGGCGTGCCGGTAGCGCTCCACGACCACGTCGGAGAGGGCGAGTTCGGCGTTCAGCGGGTCGCGGTCGCCGACCGCGACGTAGACCGGGAGGTCGGGCCGGACGCCCTCGGGGAAGGCGAGGCGGTGGGCCGCCGCGGCGAGGTCCTCCATGCCGCGGGCGTCCAGCGCGAAGCCGCAGAGCGGGTCGGCGAGGTAGGCGTCCACCTGGGCCGCGTCCCGGCTGAGCCAGTCGCAGGGCGTGCGGGCCGGCTCGAAGGGCGCGTTGAAGGCCGCCGCCGCATCGCCGCCGGCCGCCGCGAGGGCGGTGAGCAGCCGGTCGAGCGCGGTGGTGCCGGAGAGCGCGACGCCCGCCAGCCGCTCGGAGTGGTCGAGGATGTACTGCTGGGAGGCGAAGGAGCCGAGGCTGTGGCCGACGAGCACCAGCGGCAGGCCGGGGTGGCGGTCCTCGACGAGGTCGGACAGCGTCACCATGTCCTGGACGAGCAGGTTCCAGCCGTCCGTGCCCAGGTGCCCGGGGGTGTCGGTGATCGTCCTGCCGTGGCCGCGGTGGTCGGCGGCGTACACGGCGTAGCCCTGTGCGGTGAGGGAGGCCGCCAGCCGGGCGTACCGGCAGGCGTGCTCGCCCATGCCGTGGGCGAGCTGGACGACGCCGCGGGGCGGCCCGCCGGGCAGCCATTCGTGCACGTGGATCTCGAGTCCGTCGCTGCTGGTGAAGGTGAACATCTGCGGCTCCTCGGCATCGCGCTGCGGCACGGCCGGGTCTCCGGAGGCGCGCATGTGCCGGTGGGTGCGCCGAGGCGGCCCGGTCACATACGACGGTAGGTCATTCGACATTGTCGAACAATGGTCGATCTGTATCGGATCGGCATCGACTCTGTCGACCGTTCCGTGCTCGGCCTGTCCGGTGGCGGAGGCGGTCGAACACCTGCGCGGAGGCCGGGATAGGGTCGCGGGATGATCAGTGCGAGTGCCGTCGGCGGGATCGCCGCCGTCTCCTTCGGCATGGTGATGACCCCGGGCCCGAACATGATCTACTGCGTCTCGCGGTCGGTGAGCCAGGGCCGTCGCGCCGGGCTGATCTCGCTCGGCGGGGTCGTCCTCGGCTTCCTCACCTACCTGGCCGCGGCCGTTGCCGGGCTCTCCGCACTCTTCGCCCTGGTGCCGACCGCCTACCTGGTGCTCAAGCTGGCCGGCGCCGGCTACCTGCTGTGGCTGGCCTGGCGGGCCTTCCGGTCGCCGGCCCACTCGCCGTTCCGTGCCACCGAGATGGCGCACGACCGGCCGGCGAAGCTGTTCGGCATGGGTGTGCTGACCTGCCTGCTCAACCCCAAGCTGGCCGTCCTCTACATCACCCTGCTCCCGCAGTTCGTGGAGCCGGAACGCGGCGGCGTCGCCCTGCAGAGCGCCGTCCTCGGGCTCACCCAGATCACGGTCGGCACCCTCGGCAACGCCGCCTTCGTCCTCACCGCCGGCGCGCTGGCGGGCTTCCTCGCCCGCCGACCCCTGCTGCAGCGCCTGCACGGCTGGGCCACCGGCACCCTCCTCGCCGCCTTCGCCCTCCGCATCGCCACCGAACGCCCCCAGCCCGCCGCCTGAGGGCGGCCGCATCGGGGGCGTGACCCCTCCCGCCCCGATGCGGCCGAACGGTCAGTTGCGGCGCCAGAGGGCGGGGACGTTCGGGGGTTCCCAGCCGGCGAAGGCGGTGTGGGCCTGGATGCAGGTGTAGCCGAGGCCGCCGTAGGTGACGACGTCGCCGACGCGGTAGGCGGTGCCCGCCCGCCAGGTGCCGCCGGGGGCCGTCGGGGTGGGGCCGGTCGGGGTGGGGGAGGGCGACTGCGGGACGTCCAGGACGAAGTCGAAGGAGGCCTCCCGCCCGGGGCCCGACTGGCGGACGGTCATCACCAGGGCCGGGTCGAAGATGGTGTCGGTGGAGTTCCGCGGCTCGCCGGGGAAGTACAACTGCGTGGTGAGCACCGGCCGCCCCGGTGCCTGGAGCTTCACGTGCAGGTGCCGGGTGCGGCCCGGGTACAGCCCCGGCACCACGGTGGTCAGCGAGAACCGGCCCCGGTCGTCGGTGAACTGGTGCCCGCGCATGGTGTAGCCGGCGTTGTCGTAGGCACCTGCCGTGTCCGCCTGCCAGAAGTCCAGCAGGACGCCCGCCACCGGCCGGCAGGCCCGGCCGAAGACGTAGCCGCTCACGGTCAGCGGAGTGCCCGGGGTGCCGGGGGTGGTCAGTACGGTGCGCAGCGGCGAGCCGGGCTTGAAGTACGGGCCCTCGATCTGTTCGGTGGTCGGCTCGTCGCCGTCGTGGCAGGACGGTGTGAGCCCCACCGGCCCGCCCGCGCTGTCGCGGGCGAGCGCGGCCCCGCCGCCGAGGAGGACGGGTGCGGCGCCGGCCAGTACGGCGGCCTTGAGGAGGTTCTTGCGGGTGAGCGTCGGCTCGCCGGGCCTGTCGTTCGGCGGTACGGGCATGGCTGGTCGCTCCGTTTCGGGACGTGGGGGAGGGGCGGCACCGGTCCGTCCTGGGCATGACAGGTGATGTGCCCGGCCGAGGCCCTGCGGTGTGCGCCCGGTGTGCTCCGACGCTACGGCGGTGCGGCGCGCCGGTCGATGGACCGGCCACCCGTGCTGTGGTGCATTCCTCCGCCCGTGCTCGCGCGGAACTCCCCCGGTGTCAGCCCGACTTCGCGGCGGAAGAACCGGCAGAAGTAGGCCGGGTCGGTGAATCCCGCCGCCACGGAGACCTGACGGACGGTCAGATCCGTCGAGGTGAGCAGTCGTTTGGCCTCCAGGGTCTGCTGCTGCCGGACCAGGCGGGCGGGCGTGCGGCCGGTGGCCTCCCGGACCAGTTCGTGCAACCGCCCTGTGGAGACGCCGAGTTCGCGGGCGTACGAGGCCACGGTGCGGTCCGGCCGGGCGGGGTCGGCGATGAGCTGCCGGAACTGCACGACCAGCGGGTGGGGCCGTGCGGCGGCCGCCGTTCCCGGGCGTCCGGCCAGCGCCCGTGCCGCCCGGACGAGCAGCACGTGGAGGAGGGCCTGGAGCACCCCGGGGCGGCCGTCCTCGGCTGCCAGGTGCTCCCGTTCGAGGTCGGCGAGCAGTCCGGTGAGCACGCGGTCCTGGGCGCGGTCCGGGCGCAGCGGCGGAGCGGCGGCCAACTCCCGGACGAGGCCGGCGTCCTCGGGGTGGCGCAGCAGGAAGTCCTCCTCGAACAGCAGCACCCAGCCGGTCACGCCGCCGGCCCGCGCCCAGTGGTGGACCTGGCCCGGTGCGACGACGCACAGTTGCGGCGGCCGCAGCGGATGCTCGACCAGATCGACGACGTGGCAGCCCCGGCCGCGGGTCACATAGGCGATCTCGTGGAAGGAGTGCCGGTGCGGAAATGCGGCCCGGGCGAGCGGGCCGATGGTGTCGAAGGTGCCGATCGCAAAGGGCAGCAGGCCGCGGTCGGGCACGTCCAGCCGGTGCAACTCGATCTCGGGGGAGAAGGGTTGGCGTGTCATCGGAGCAGTGTCCCGGCCGTCCCCCGGCCCGTCCATAGGTCTGGACCACAGTGCCGGTCGGCCCGGCCGGCCGGTAGGGTGCGGGCATGGCCGACGGCAGACGCTTCCCGACCGAGCCGCTCCGTTCCGTGCGCTACCGCAAGCGCGCCGTCGGAGGGTGCGGGCCGTACATCGACGTCACGCTCGACTTCGAGCCCGCTGCGGAGGGCGTCGTCTTCGAGGTGCGGGACGGCGTGCTCGCCGACTGGGAGTGGCCCGACGACCTGCCGATGTTCTTCGCCGCCACCGAGGCCGGCGTCCGCCAGGAGCTGGCCGACCATGCCGGGACGGTGACCGCCGCCGTGCGCGTGGTGCTGACCGACGCCCGCGCCCACATCGTCGACAGCAGCGAGTACGGCTTCAAGATCGGCGGCCAGTACGCCGTCCGCGCGGCCCTGGCGCAGGCCTTCGGCGAGCCCGACGACGCGTAGGGCCGCCGGCCCGTCAGTCGTCCTCGCCGAGGTAGGCGTCCAGGCCCTCCTGCTGGACGCGCCGGTCGACGAAGGGTCTGGTCGCCGCCACGACGGCGCCGCCGACCGCGCCCAGCAGCGCCGCGGCCTGCGCGTCCTCCCGGCCGACCCGGCCGAGGCTCGCGTACGCCCCGAGCACCGCGCCGACCAGCACCGGCCCCCGCTCGTCCCCCCGGCCGCCCTGTTCGACGACGTCCACGAAGGCCACCGCGAGGCGGCTGGCCCCCGCCCGGTCCCTGATCCGCACCGCGAGCTCGGAGGTGTCGGCACCGTCGAAGGCCAGCCGGCCGAGCTCGCGCAGGTCGTCGACCTCCTCGTGGCCCAGGCCGGCCGTGGTCAGCCGCAGCAGGTGGTAGCGGAGCCGGCCCAGGGCGGCATCCTCGAAGACGAAGTCCCGGGCGATGCGATAGGCATCACCGACCCCGGGGGAGAAATCCTGGGCGCTGCTCGTGGACACGGTTCCGTTCCTTCCCGACGACAGGCGACAGACGGCGCTTGCGGGCCGCGGCACGGCCTTCGCCGCTGATGCGTGCCCACGGCGCCCGCCTGCCAGCGGCCTGCACCGCAGAATCGCCCCGACCGGGCGAGCGCACGCCGCCCCCGCTGCGCCGTCCGGGCCACACGCTCGCACGGCAGTACGGACGGATGCCGTCCCTGACGTCCAGTCACCCTCCTTGGCGCGGTGCGGAACGGGACGATCCACTGGTTCGCCGCTCGCCCGCCGTGGTCTTCACGGACGGCCGGCGCCACCACCGGGTGGAGGCCGTGGTGGACCGCGGCGAACACGGCGCGGCCAACGCCGACCGGGAGGCCGCCGCCGCGCAGGCCCCGGCCGCCGCCGCCAGGGCCCTCACGGGCTGACGCGCGCCGCGGGCGCACCCGCCCGGTACGGCCTACCGTGGAGGGCGGCACCGAACCCCGGAGGAACCAGTGGCAGCTCCGCTCTCGATCGGGCAGCGCGCCGGGCGGTACCGGGAGGCGTTCGGACTGCGCCGCGAGGAGGTCGCGGAGGCGGTCGGCCGCAGCCGCGAGTGGCTGAGATCCCTGGAGGGCGGCGGGCTGCAGCTCGACCGCTACACCATGATCCACGCGCTCGCCGACGCCCTCGGCACCGACCCGGGCGACCTGCTGCTCCCACCCGACAGCCACGGCGACCCGCAGCTGCGCCGGGCCCGCCGAACCGTCCCCGCGCTGCGGCGCGCCCTGCTCCGCGTCGACCTCCCCCCGGCGGCCGAACCGGCGCAGGACCGACCCGCCGAAGCGGACTCGCTGCGCCGCGGGGTCGACGAGGCCCGCCGGCTGCAGCGCGACGCCCGGTACGACGACCTCGGCCTGCTCCTGCCGCCGCTCCTCGACGGGCTGCGCGGCGCAGCCGCCGACACCTCCGGCGACGACCGCGCCGTGGTCCTGTACCTGCTCGGCGAGACGCTGCACCTGGCCTCGACGCTGACCCGCAGGCTCGGCCGCACGGACCTCGCTGCGCTCGCCGCCGCCGAGGCCCTGCACGCCGCCACCGCCACCGGGGACCCGCTGCAGATCACCGCCGCCGACTGGCTCCGGGCCGAGGTCTGCGCGGCCGTCGGAGCCGCCGACGAGGCCCGCGCCCTGGTGGCCGGCGGACTGGACCGGCTGGACGGCCTGCTCGGCCGTACCGGCCCCGACGCAGCGGCCGGCCGCGGGGCCGGCTCCGACCGGGCCCTGTGGAGCCTGTGGGGCATGCTGCACGCGGTGGCCGCCGTGCTGGAGGCCCAGCGGGGCCGTCAGGCCGAGGCCGCCGACCACCTGGCCGGGGCCGCCGGGGCCGCCGGCCGGCTCGGTCCCCCTGCCGCGGACCTGCTCGCCCCGGCCCCGATCGCCGAGTTCTCGGCGGCGGAGGCCGCCGTCCACTCCGTTCACGCCGCCCTCGAACTCGGCGAGGACCTCGAGGCGCTCGAGCGGATCGCCGCCGTCGATCTGACCGTGCTGCCACGCGGACGGCGCGCCCGGCACGGCATCGACCGTGCCCGGGTGCACGCGAGGGCCGGCGACGACTACGCCGCGCTGCGCGAACTCCTGGCCGCCGACCGGTTCGCCCCGCAGGCCGTCCGCGCGCACCCGCTGGTGCCCGAGCTCGTCCTCGCGGCGGCCCGCCGCGGCCGGGCCTCGACCGCCGCCGACGAGGCCGCCGCCCACCTCGGCGTGGAACTCTGACGGATCGTCAGATTCACTCCGGCGTGCGCCCTGCGCGGGCACATGACGATGCATCACTCTCGCGCCCCGTGCCGCCCGCCGATCGGGCGAAGACCGGCGGGAGGTCTCATTCACCGGTCGTGTGCGTCCGATAACCGATGCGCAAGCCCCCAACTCCGTCCCACCCTTCGGAGGCCACATGACCACCAATACGGACCGGCCCGTTCCCGACTTCATCGCCAAGGCTGCGGCACCCGTCCGCGACCACCTGGCCGCCGCCACCACGCTGGCGCCGTTCCTGGAGTCCGCCGGCACCCTGACCCTCGAGGAGCGCCGCCGCATCGTCGACCAGGCGCTCGTCCTGCTCGAACAGAACTACGTGCACCTGCCGCTGAAGGCCGCCATGTACGCCGTGAACCCCGTGCAGCGGCTGCGCCTGCTCGCCCGGCGCCTGGAGCGGCAGACCGACGCCGACATGCCGCCCGAGTGGATCTTCCACGCGGAGATGTCCGAGATCTTCCACTCGGTACGCGACCTGCACACCAACTACCTGCTGCCCGCCCCCTTCAACGGCAAGATCGCCTTCCTGCCGTTCCTGGTCGAGAGCTTCACCGAGCAGAGCGGCGGCAAGGCCGTCGAGCGCTTCCTCGTCACCCGGGTCGCCCAGGGCTTCGCCCCGCCCGGATTCGGGCCCGGCACCGAGATCACCCACTGGAGCGGCATCCCGATCTCCACCGCCGTCGACCTGCACGCCGCCCGGTTCGCCGGCAGCAACGCCGAGGCCCGCCGCACCCGCGGCGTCCAGTCGCTGACCCTTCGCCCGCTGCGCATCCACCTGCCCCCGTTCGAGGAGTGGGTGACCGTCACCTACCTCGACGCCGACGGCACCCCGCGCGAACTGCGCGAGAACTGGCAGATCGTCGACAACCTGCCCCCGCTCGTCGGCACCGACGCGCTGGGCACCGCCGGGGCCGCCCAGGGCGTCGACCTGGAGACGGACGAGGTGGGCCGGGCCAAGGTACTGCTCTTCGCCCCCAGGGTGGTCGCCCAGGAGAAGGCGGCCGAGGCCGGCGAACCCGCACCCGATCTGCAGGCCGGCGAGATCCCCACCACCATGCCCAAGGTCTTCAGGGCGCGCGAGGTCACCACCGCCTCCGGCACCTTCGGCCACCTGCGGATCTTCACCTTCAGCGTGCCGAACCCGATCGCCTTCGTCGAGGAGTTCGTCCGCCTCCTCGGCCTGCTGCCGGACCGCGGCCTGATCCTGGACGTCCGGGACAACGGCGGCGGCCACATCTTCGCCGCCGAGTTCGCGCTGCAGACGCTCACCCCGCGCCGGATCACCCCGGAGCCCACCCAGTTCGTCAACACCCCGCTCAACCTGCGGATCTGCCGCAACCACCGGAACGACCCGGACATCGACCTCGGCGCCTGGGTGCCGTCCATGGAACAGGCGGTCGAGGTCGGCGCCACCTTCTCCGGCGCCTTCCCGATCACCCCCGAGGACGGCGCCAACGCCATCGGGCAGCGCTACTTCGGGCCGGTCGTCCTGGTCACCAACGCCCGCTGCTACTCGGCGACCGACATCTTCACCGCGGGCTTCCAGGACCACCGGATCGGCACCGTGCTCGGCGTCGACCGCAACACCGGCGCCGGCGGCGCCAACGTGTGGACGCACGACCTGCTCTCCGACCTGCTCGCCGGCGACCCGGAGACGCCGTACCTGCCGCTGCCCAAGGAGGCGGGCATGCGCGTGGCCATCCGCCGCACCCTGCGCGTCGGCGCGCAGTCCGGCACCCCGGTGGAGGACCTCGGCGTCACCCCCGACGAACTCCACCGGATCACCCGGCGCGACCTCCTGGAGGGCAACGCCGACCTGATGGAACGCGCCGGAGAGCTCCTCAAGGCGATGATCCCGCACGCGGTGGCCATCACCGACGCCGCCACGGCCGGCGGCGCGCTGCGGCTCAAGGTCAAGACCACCAACATCGACCGCCTGGACGTCTACATCGACCAGCGGCCGAAGGCCTCCGTCGACCTGCTCGACGGGCAGGCCGACGTGACGGTGCCGGACGCGGCCGCCGCCGACTCGGCCCGCGTCGAGGGCTACGTGGACGGCGAACTCGTCGCCAGCCGCACCGAGCGGCTCCGCTGACCCCGCCCCGACCAGACGCCGTCCACCGGGTCCCCGCGGGCGCACCTTCCGCGGGGGCCCGGTGCGCCACGTCCCGGGCTTCGCCGGGGCATTCGGACCAACCGTGCGCGCCCCGCTTGACCGCCCGCCCCGCGCCGCGCAGAGTCGGCATGCGGCGCGCCCGTCCCACCGCCCGAGGCCGCCCACCGGCCCGCCCCCGAGACGGCGGCGGCCCCGACCCGGCGAGGAGCGGCTGCACCAATGGTCGTCGACCTGCTCGTGATCGGCACCGCCATCACCCTGGGACCGATCCACAACAGCGCCTTCATCCTGCTGCTCTCCGCCGAAAGCGGCGTCCGCAAAGGCCTGGCGTTCCTGCTGTCCTGGCTGGCCAACCTGGTGGTGGTGATCGCCTGCGTCCTCCTGCTGACCGGCGGCACGCCCCCCGACCGCGACACCGCGCCGTCCACCGGGGTGATCGCCGCCAAGCTCGCCATCGGCCTGGCACTGGTGCTGTACGGCGAGCGGCGCCGCCGCAGGCCGCCGCGGCCGCACGCCCCGCCGCGCTGGATGGCAATGGTGGACCGGGCCTCCGTCTGGGCGGCCGCCGGACTCGCCTGGCTCCTCCAGCCGTGGGGGCTGGTCGGTGCCGGCGCGGCCATCGCGGTCGACGCCGACCTCTCCACCCTCGGCTCCTGGCTCGCCCTCACCGGGTACTGCCTGCTGGCCACCCTCGGCCTGATCGTGATGGAGATGTACGCGGTGTGGGCCCCCGCCGCCGCCGACGCCCGGCTGAACGCCCTGCGGGCCTGGCTCGACTCCCACCAGGAGCAGCTGATCATCACCATCTGCCTGCTGGCGGGCCTCTGGCTGGCCGGCCGGAGCATCTACGAGCTCGTCGCCTGACGCCCCGTCGGGCCTCTCCCGGCAACGCCGCCCCGCAACACCGGTGACGCCGCTATCGTCTCCCCGAACAGGACGGCGACGCCGGGGGCGGCACATGACACAGCGGTACGGTCCGTCGGGCGGCGGGGGCGGGTGCGCGACGCTGCTGCTCCTTCCCGGCTGGTTCGTCGCGGGGTACTTCCTGGCACTGCCGACCGTGCTGCCGGCCGTCATGGACGCCTCCCCGGAGAGGCCGCACCAGGGGCTGCACGCCTCCCAGCTCGCCGTACTGTGGGCGATCTCCGCGCTCACCGCACTGCTGCTCGCCTGGATGGCCGGCGGCCGGGGCAGGCCGAAGCCGCTCGTGCTGCTGGCGCACACCGCGGTGATCGGGGCGGCCGCCGCGGCCGCGGTCGTCGGCGCGTCCATGGCCGCCGAGCGCCTCGCCGCCGACCCGTTGCTCGGCGACGCGGCCACCAGGGACGCGGCCAGGGCGATGCTCATCGGCGTCCTCGGCACGGTCGCCGCGGGGATCGCCGCCGCCGTCGCCTTCCACGCGCTCCGCAGGTGGGGCCGGCGCACCGGTTACTTCACCGCTCCCGTCCGGCCCCGCGCGACGCCTGCCGCGGGCCGCCGCCGCCCGGCCCCGGGCGAGGTCTGGCTCGCCCACGTCCCGCTGCGGGAGGACCGCAGCCGGGCGCTGCGCCACTACTGCGTGATCCTGCAGAACCACGACAGCCATGCGTCCGTGCTGCAGATCACCAGTCAGCCGAAGGACCACCGGCGCGACCACATGCGGATCCCCAACGACGGCTGGGACCGGACGTCCGGCAAGGCCCACTGGCTGGAACTGGTGCGCCGCGAGGTCCCGTACGGGCAGTTCCGGACCACCAGGCCGCAGGGCATGTGCCCGCCCGCCACCTGGCACGAGATCGTGCGCTCCGGCGCATAGGCGTTGGGCGCCCTCATCGGCCGGGCGGCGGGAGGATGCCGAGCAGGGTGCCGATGCGGCGGATCTCGTGGTCGAAGTACGCCCGGGGGTCGGTGACGATCGCCGACCGGTGGCCGAACACCTCGAAGGAGACCGCCCCGCACAGGTAGGTCCAGGCGGAGAGGCCGGCGACCACCAGGTCGACCGGGGTCTCGCCCGGCAGGCGGGACAGCAGCGGTTCGAGCGCCGCCCGGGCGTCCTCGGGGGCTGCGGGGGCGTCGCCCGGACGGTAGGCCCCGGCCGTGGCGGCCCCGGTGAACAGTGCGCCGATCAGCAGGGGCAGCCGGGTGCCGGGCCCGGTGGTGTCCTCCGGGGCGGCGTAGCCGGGCACGGGGGAGCCGTAGATCAGGGCGTACTCGTGCGGATGCGCCACGGCCCAGTCCCGGACGGCGTGGCAGAGGCCGATCCAGCGGTCGGCGGTGGACCGGTCGCGCAGAGCCTCGACGGCGGCGTCGGCCGCGTCGCCGAGGGACCGGTAGCTGTCCGTGATGAGCGCGGTCAGCAGGGCGTCCCGCCCGGGGAAGTACCGGTAGAGCGCGGACGCGGAGACCAGGCCGATGTCCCGGGCGACCCCGCGCAGGGAGAGGCCGTCGGGGCCGTGCTCGGCGAGCTGCCGGCGGGCGGCCTCCTTGATGTCCCGGGTGAACTCGATGCGGGCGCGCTCGCGGGCGGTGAGCGGCTTCGGGGCGGCGGGCATGGCGCCCATGGTGGCAGGAGCCGAGAACAGTGGCAACAACCGAGCACGGGCATGCCGATGGAGAACTGTGTATCCGAGCGAGAACGGTGTTCTTGACAGCGCTGCCGGCATCCGCCAGGCTCGTCATCGGGCGAGAACGGTGTTCTCCCGAAGTGGGGCCCGGCCCGCCCGCGCGTCCCGCACCGCCTGTCGTCACCCGTCTTCCACGTGTTCGGAGAGACCACCGTGAGCAAGCACCTGATCGTCGGCGCCGGCCCCGTCGGCACGGCCACCGCCCGACTGCTCGCCGAGCGAGGCGAGGACGTCACCGTGGCGACCCGGTCCGGTGCCGCAGCCGCGCCCCTGCCCGGCATCCGCCACCTCCGGCTCGACGCCACCGACGCCGCCGCCCTCACCGAGGCCGCCACCGGCGCCGCCGTGCTCTACAACTGCGCCAACCCCGCCTACCACCGCTGGGCCACCGACTGGCCGCCGCTCGCCGCCGCCCTGCTGCAGGCCGCCGAGCGCACCGGCGCCGTCCTCGCCACCGTCGGCAACCTCTACGGCTACGGCGCGGTCGACGGCCCGATGATCGAAGCCACCCCGCTCGCCCCCAACTCGGTCAAGGGCCGCGTCCGTGCCCGCATGTGGCAGGACGCGCACGCCCTCCACCGGGAGGGCCGCATCCGCGCCACCGAGATCCGCGGCTCCGACTACCTCGGCCCCGGCGCCCGGAGCATCCTCGGCGACCGGATCCTGCCCCGGCTGCTCGCCGGCCGCAGCATCCAGGTGCTCGGCAGCCCGGACACCCCCCACAGCTGGACGTACACCGTCGACGCAGCACGCCTGCTGGTCGCCGTCGGCGGCGACGAACGCGCCTGGGGCCGCCCCTGGCACGTCCCCGGCAACGCCCCGCGCACCCAGCGCCAGGTCGTCGAGGACCTCGCCCGCACCGCCGGGATCCCGCCCGTCCGGGTCGCCCCGATCCCGGGCGCGGCCGTCGCCCTGCTCGGCCTGGTCAACCCGCTCCTCCGCGCCACCCGCGAGACCGTCTACCAGCTCCGGCAGCCCTTCGTCATGGACTCCACCGCCGCCCAGGAGGCCTTCGGCCTGAAGCCCACCCCCTGGGAGGAGATCCTCTCCGCCGTCGTCGACTCCCACCGGGCCCGCACCGCCTCCTGACGTCACCCGCTGCCGCCGGGGGTACCCTGCGCATGATCACCGCCGACCGCCGACCGCCACCCGAAGGGGACCCGATGCGCCTGCGCTGCGCCGTACTCGACGACTACCAGGGCGTGGCGACGAGCGTCGCGGACTGGTCCCCGCTGGAGGGCCGGGTGGAGGTCGTCCGCTTCCGCGAGCACATCGCCGACGAGGACGGGCTGGCCGCCGCGCTCGCCGACTTCGACATCGTCGTGACGCTGCGCGAGCGCGTCCCGTTCCCGGCGTCGCTGCTGAAGCGGCTGCCCCGGCTGCAACTGCTCGTCGCCTCCGGCATGCGCAACTCCGTCATCGACTACGCGGCGGCCGCCGAGTGCGGCGTCACGGTCTGCGGCACCCAGAGCCTCTCCACCCCGCCGGTCGAGCTCACCTGGGCGCTGATCCTCGGACTTGCCCGCGGCCTCGCCGCCGAGGACGCCGCCCTGCGCGCCGGGGGCCCCTGGCAGAGCACCCTCGGCGCGGACCTGCACGGCCGCCGCCTCGGACTGCTCGGGCTCGGCAAGATCGGCAGCCGGGTCGCCCGGGTCGGCCTGGCCTTCGGCATGGAGGTCGCCGCCTGGAGCCGGAACCTGACCGCCGAGCGGGCCGCCGAGGTCGGCGTCGCCCTCGCCCCGAGCAAGGAGGACCTGCTCGCGGGCAGCGACTTCGTCTCCGTCCACCTCGCCCTCGGCGACCGCACCCGCGGACTGGTCGGCGCTCCCGAACTCGCCCTGATGAAGCCCACCGCCTACCTGGTGAACACCTCGCGCGCCGCCATCGTCGACCAGGACGCCCTGCTCGCCGCCCTCCACGAGGGCCGGATCGCCGGAGCCGGCCTGGACGTCTTCGACGTCGAGCCGCTCCCCGCCGACCACCCCGTGCGCTCGGCCCCGCGCCTGCTCGCCACCCCGCACCTGGGCTACGTGACCCGCGCCAACTACGAGACGTACTACCGCCAGGCCGTGGAGGACATCCGGGCCCACCTCGACGGCGCACCCGTCCGCCTGCTCAGCTGAGCCGCCCTGCGGCGACCCGTGCCACCCGGCCGGCCCCGGCGGATCGTCAGCCGGGCCGTCCGGGCACGACGGGGCATCCGGGCGCCGGCGGTGAGCCGTTCAGGGCGTCCGCGACCGACTCGAACACCGCGAAGTCGGAGCGGCGGCCCGTCTCGTCGAGGACCCGTTCCACCGCGGGGCTGGCGGCGGACAGCCGGATCTCGACCCCGGCGGCGACGGCGTCCTCCCGGAGGCGCAGCAGGTGGTCGAAGCAGGAGGCGTCGCACACCAGGATCCTGGCCAGATCGAGGACGAGCAGCCGGGCGCCGGTGCGCAGCGTGATGTCGAGCCCGTCCCCGGCCTGGTGCAGGCTGTCGGCGGTCAGCGTGCCGGTGATGCGGCACAGGGCCCCGTCCTCGCCCACGGCCTCGCACACGATCTCCAGCGCCGTCGGGTCCCGCGGTGGTGCGGTCGGCCGGTCGTCTGTCATCGCGTGCACCTCCCTCTGCCGTGCCTACTCAGGTCGCAGCGCGTGTACCCGGCTCTCGGGGAAACGTGCGCAGGCCGGGAATCCTACGGGGATCCCCGGCTCGTACGGTCTCCGGGGGGCAGGAAGGTGTTGCCCGATGGGAACGGGTGTTCGAGAATGGGAGTGTGACCGCCGATGTCCCCTTCTCGCGTGCGGCGCGGCCCCCGACGGTGCCGGGGGACGTGGTCTTCGCGCCGAAGGGCCTGATGAACGGCCCCGGTCCGGGCCGGGACGTGGCTCCGCGCTGGCGGTGGGTGCAGATCCGGCTCGGCGGCGGCTGGCGGTCGGCGGAGCTCACCGCCTGGCGCCGCCACCGCGACAGTACCGCCTGGGTCGCCCTCGTCCGCTGGGGGAGCGGACCGTCCGACCGGGGGTGGGTGGTCTACGACCCCGCCGTTCTCCAGCCCGCACCCGCACCGGGCGCCCCCTGGCCGAACACGCCCCGCCCCGCGGCCTGACCGGGCCCGCAGCAGCGACCCCGCGCCGCCGCCGGGCACCGGTCGGGCCCGGCGGCCATCCGGCCGCCGGTTCAGCAGTCGGGGATGGTGGTGCCGTTGTTGTCCCTGGCCTCGTCGTTGCCCCAGCGGGAGAGGTAGTAGGCGGAGACCCATTGGCCGGCGGGTCCGGTGTCGGGGTCGGTGCGCAGCCACCAGCTGTTGTGGGCGGTGCCGTTGGTGATGGTGCGGCCGTGGGCCTTGCAGTAGACGTAGTTGGTGCCCTGGTTGAGGGTGCCGGTGCGGGCGGTGCCGGTGGGCGAGCCGTAAACGGGCGCGGCGGCGAAGGTGTCCACCCAGTACTTGCCGGGCGCCGGGTTCGGTGTGGGGGGCTGTCCGCCGCCGGGGCCGTAGAGGCGCAGCGATCCGTAGTAGTCGCCGTGCGAGGCGAGCGCGGCGACCTGCACCCGGCCGCCCGAGTACGGCGCCTCGGCGATGTAGCCCTGCCCCAGGTACATCGCCACGTGGTGGATGGTGCTCGGTGCGCCGCCGTAGAACACCAGGTCGCCGGGGAGCAGCGGTGCCGTGCCCTGGCTGTGCAGGAATCGCGCCACCGCGCGGGACGACGCCCACTGGGTGCGGGTGTTGCCGTTGATCACGTCGGTGCCGACGGCCAGGAAGTAGGCGTACCGGACCATGCCGGAGCAGTCCAGGCCGCGGACGTGGCAGTCGTTCGGCGCGCCGTTCGCCGGGTCGCACAACCCGTACGACGGGCCGGGGTTGGCGCTGTGGCCGCCGCCCCAGGAGTACGGGGTGCCGATCAGGCCGCAGGCCGCGCGTACGGCCGCGTCCGCCTGCGGTGCCGCGCCGGAGGCGAGGACCGCGCAGTTCGGGGCGGCCTGGGCCTCGCCTGCGCCGGCGAAGGAGCCCAGTGCGGCGAGCAGCGCCAGCAGGGCCGCGAGGTGCAGGAGGGGCCGGGTCCGGCGCCGGGCCGGTCCGGTTCTGCGGCGCCAGGGGTATACGCGCGTAGCCATGGGGGTGCCCTCAACTCTTGGGGGTGGCTGGAGATTGTTGATGATATACAGTCAAAAACCTTGTGCCGTAAACCCTCTGGCCACACATGGATGTCCCGAACTGCGGTCGCGGGGAGACCTGTTCGGCCCGCCCTGAAGGCGTGCCCCGAATCGGTCGTCAGCGGGACGAGGGGGAGTCCGAGAGGTCGGAGAGCTGCGTTCGGGCACGTTCGGCCGCGGTGCGGGCCTCCGCCAGGCGGTCTGCTGCATCGGATGCGTCCCGGCGGGCGTCGGCGGCGGTCTCGCGGGCCTCGGCCAGGTCCTCCTCGGTGGCCTGCAGCGCTGCGCGGGCGCGCTCGACGCGCTCGGCGGCCCTTTGCTCGGCGGCGGCCAGACGCTCGGCGGCCCGATCCAGGCGCTGCGCCTCCTTCTCGGCGTCCCGCTCCGTCCGCTCGGCGGCCGAGAGTGCCTCCTCGGCGGCCTGTGCGGCGGCACGGTCGGCAGAAGCCTGCTGGGCCTTCCCGGTGGCGGCCCGCCCCGCCGGCTTCCGTCCGCGGGCCGACTTCGGTGCAGCGGCCTGCGGCTCCTCCGACGGCAGGCCGCTGCCCTCCTCCAGCGCCGCGGTCAGCCGCCCTGCCGCGAAGGCCTCGGCGGCCTCCTCGCTCGCGAGTGCCGCCCACAGCGACTGCTCGACCTCGCGCAGCTGTGCGTCGGCGAGGCGGGCACCGGCCTCGGCGGCGGCCTCCCGGGCCGCGGTGGCGAGCTCGGCGACCGTCCGGTGGCGCTCCGCCGACAGCTCCCGCAGTGCCGGCCCGGCGAGTTCGGCCTGGGCTCGGCGCAGCCGGCGGCCCAGTTCCAGCAGGGCGTCGGCCCGGTCGGGGTGGCGGTGCACCAGCAGGTTCACCGCCCAGGCGCTCTGGGTGGGCCGGCGCAGGGCGGTGAGTCGGGCCGCGAGTTCCCGGTCGCCGGCCTTCCGGGCGTCGGCGGCGGCCTGGTTGCGGGCCCGGGTGAAGTCGGCCGGGGGCAGCACGTACAGCCCGTCTGCGACGGCGTCGAAGCCTTCCACGCGCTCTCCCTCCGGGCGCGGGCCGTTCGGGGCCCGCACTTCCGATTCGGGCACCGCCCGGCCCGTCCCGCACCCCGGGAGACCTGCCTGCGCAGCACTTCCACAGGCAGGCTGTACAGCAAAACTGGACAGTCCTGACTGGTTCTACCGTGGGAAACATGGAGGAGACCCCCGGAGCCGTTCCCGAGTCCGCCGTACGGGCGGCCCGGGACATCCGGGTGGTGTTCGGCCGGCTGCGGCGGCGCCTGGCGGAGACGGCGGCAGCCGTCGTACCGGGCGGTGTGTTCGGCCGGTCAGCCGGTCAGCCGGTCAGCCGGTCAGACCGGTCTGCGGGCCGGAGTAGACGACCCGCTCGAAGGGCCAGCGGTCGGCGAGCCAGGAGGGCACGAAGACGTCCAGGGCCTTCTCGACCGCGGAGCCGACCTGCTCGTCCACCACCCACCAGGAGACCTCGGCCACGCAGGCCTCGTCCTCCACCGGGTCGATGTACACGCAGCCCAGCAGGGCAGTCTCCGCGGTGTCGAAGAGCGCGTAGTTGAAGGACTCGTGGCGCACCATCTCGTCGGCGTGCCGTGCCAGGTCGACCCGGTCCTGCTCGAAGGTCATCGTTGCGGGCGGCCAGCCCCAGGTTTCGCCGTAGAACGACCACAGCCGTTCGCGCGAACCCATCACGGCCGGGTGGTCGAGCGCGGTGTCGGACTCGGCGATCGGGCGGAGGTGGTGGCCGACCGTCAGCGGGACGTGCAGCGGGTGGTCGAAGCCTTCGGGTAGCCAGGTCATGCCGGGCACCCTAACCCGCACCCGGCCGCACTCCCCACCGGTTTTCCGCCGAGGGCCGGGCCGCGGCCGGCACCGTGCTCGACGGCCCGGCCGAACGCCACCGGGCCGTCTCGCGGGGCGGATGCCCGGCAGTGTCGGTGCAGGCTGCGATGCTGCCGGTATGGACGAGCACCTGATGCGCGGCCGCGTCTACGGGGCCGACTACGACGATCCCGACCCCGGGCCCAGGCCGGGGCGGGCCTACCGCGAACTGGTGGCGGGCCCGCTGGACGGGCTGCTGCTGGACGTGACGGGCTGGAGCGAGGCCGAGCTGGCCGAGGGCGCCGCCCTGCCCACCGAGATCGGCTCCCGCGGCCCCGGCGGCCGCGCGACCTACGCGCCCAGGGAGGGCGACACCCGCCACTGGGACTGGCGCGGCGACACCCCCTGAGCCCGCGCCGGGCTCAGCCGGCCCGCGCGATCGTCGCCGTGACCGGTGCGCCGGGCCGCACCACCAGGTCGAAGACCGGCGCCGGGGCGGGCCCCGCCAGGCGCGGGACGAAGGCGGGCAGCAGCAGCTCCAGCAGCGCGACCGCCTCGCGGAGCGCGAACTGCAGGCCCAGGCAGGCCCGGGCGCCGATCCCGAAGGGCAGGTACGCGCCCGGATGGGCGGGCCGCCGGCCGACGGCGGTGAACCGCTCCGGGCCGAAGCGCTCCGGGTCGGGCCACAGCACCGGATCGCGGTGCACCAGGTAGGGGCAGACCAGCACGTCCGTACCGGCCGCGACCCGCCGTCCGGCCAGCACGTCGTCCTCGGTGGCGTGCCGGGGCAGCATCCACGCCGACGGGTAGAGCCGCAGGGTCTCGCTGACCAGCGCCTGCAGGGCCGCCCGGCGCTCCGGCGAACCCGCCGGGCCCGCCTCCAGCGCCCGCACCCGGGCCCCGGGGTGGGCGTCCAGCAGCAGGTACAGCCAGGTCAGCGTGGTGGCGGTGGTCTCGTGGCCGGCCACCATGAGGGTGACGAACTCGTCCCGGATCAGCCGGTCGGTGTACTCGGGGCGGTCGGCCGCAGCCTCCAGCAGGACGTGCAGCAGCCCGGGGCCGTGCGGGCCCGGCGGCTCGGAGCGGGCCGCTTCCACGGCCCGCAGCACGACCCCGTCGATGCGGGCGAGCTCACCGGCGACGGCGGCCCGCGCGTCCTCCGCATCGGTCGGCAGCACCGGCAGCGCGGCGACCACGGCGTCCAGGGCGGCCAGTTCGGTGGCCGTCCCGTCCTCCAGCGGGTGGCCGGTGAGGGAGCGCCAGATGGTGTCCAGCGCGAACCGGCGCATCTCCTCGCGCAGGTCGACGCTGCGCCCCGCGTCCGCATGGCCCGCCCACCGCTCGGCGCAGTCCTGTGCGGCGTCCGCGATCCGCTGCTCGTAGCGGCGCATCCCGGGGCCGGTGAACTGGCTCTGCAGCAGCCGCCGCTGCGAGCGCCACGGCTCGCCGGCCGCGGAGAGCACGCCGTCCCCCAGCAGGATGCGGCCGCGGTGCGACCGCTTGACGTAGCGGTCCGGGTGCCGGGCGAGGACGTGCTGGACGGCCTCCGGCCCGGTGACCACCACCGTCGGCGCAGGGCCGAGCCGGAAGGCCGCGACCGGGCCGAGGGCCGCGGCGGAGGCCAGCAGGTCGGCCATTCCCAGGCCCGCGGAGCGCCACCGCGCGACCTCCTCCTCCGGCAGTTCGGGCACGGCCGGCGGAGCCCCGCCGCCCGGCTGCTCGGCGGGACCTGCCGGAGGGATCTGCGTGACCACGGTCTGCTCCTGCCCGGTGCGCCGCCCGGGGCGGCTCCTGCTGACGCTGCGTATGCTATCCAGGGCTCTGCGTACCGGGAGAGCCGTTCGGGTGACGGCTGTCGGGGGATGACGGCGGATCAGGGGCGTTCCGGTCAGGCCACGGTGTCCATGTCGGACGCCGTCACCTGCGGCGGAGCGGCGAGGGCCGGGGCACCGGCCGGACGGCCGAGACCCGCCTCGAGTTCGGCCAGGGCGAGGCGTACGGCGGCGATCCGCTCGCGCAGCTCCTCCGCGTGTTCCACCGGCTCCGGCGCGCCCGGTGCCGCTGCCAGGGGGAGGGACGCGGCGCCGTCCTCGCCGGCCTCCATCGCGCGGGCCTCGTCCAGCGAGTTCAGCACCACCCCGATCAGGACGTTGACCAGCACGAACGAGGCCAGCAGGACGTACGAGGCGTAGAAGAGGATGCTCAGCCGCGAGATCTCCAGCCCGGCGTGCACGGCCTCGCCGAGCCCGTCCAGGGTCATCAGCAGGAAGAGGGTGAGCAGGGCCCTGCCGATGGAGCCGTAGTGCCCGGGGTCGCTGTCGGCGAAGCAGACCCAGCCGACCATCGCGTACACGTAGAGCACCAGCGCGCCGACGAACAGGAAGCTCACCGTGCCGGGCAGGCTGCGGCCGACGGCGACGAGCAGGACGCGCAGCTGCGGCAGGAAGCGGGCCGTCCGCAGCACCCGGGCGAGCCGCAGCAGCCGCAGCACCGTGGTGTTCTCCCGCACCAGCGGCAGGAAGGCCGAGGCGAGGACGGCCAGGTCGAAGAGGTTCCACGGGTCGCGGAAGAACCGTGCGGGCCGGTCGGCGTGCGCGCCGAGCCGCAGCAGCATCTCCACGGTGAAGACGGTGAGGCAGGCGCGTTCGGCGGCCTGCAGGGCCTGCTGGTACTCGGCGGCCAGGCCGCTGTACGTCTCCACGCCGAGCAGCGCCGCATTGGCGAGGATGGCGGCGAACACGGTGAGCCCGAAGAGCGGCGCCTCCGTCAGGGCCCGGCAGCGTGCGGCGAGTACCGCCCGGCCCGCCGGTGCGTTCCCAGCGCTCGTCATGACATCCCCTCCACGGCAGTCCGCGGCCCACCGCCGCACCATGCCGGTCAACGATCTTCCGCGCCGGTGGTCACTCCTCCGTTCGGGCACACACGCGGGTCCTTGGGGCGCGTCCGTACCGCCGCGCGCCCGGCGACCCGGTGGCCGCGGTACCGGGTGCGGTTTGCCGGTTCGGCAACAGGCTTTGTCGGATCCGGCGGTCCGGGTCCACGATCGGAGCAGGTGAACGGAGGGACGCACCATGACGACAGACACCCGGCAGATCCCGGACCCGGCAGACGGTGGCGGCGAGCGCGCCGCATGCCGGCCCACCCCCGGCGGGCACCGGCACGGCCACCAGGGCCACCAGGGCGACCAGGGCCACGAGGGACACGGCCACCGGCACAGCGGAGCGGACGGCGCGGGATCGCCGTCGACCGAGGAGTGGTGGGACGACCGGTACGGCGAGAAGGAGCGGATCTGGAGCGGCAACCCCAACGCCGCGCTGGTCCGCGAGGCCGCCGACCTGCCGCCCGGCCGCGCCCTCGACCTCGGCTGCGGCGAGGGCGCCGACGCGGTCTGGCTCGCCCGGCAGGGCTGGCAGGTGACCGCCGTCGACATCTCCCGGGTCGCCCTCGACCGGGCGGCCGAACACGCCGAGGAGGCCGGCGTCGCCGACCTGATCGACTTCCGGCGGACCGACCTCGCGACCGGGTTCCCCGAGGGCGCCTACGACCTGGTGTCCGCGCAGTTCCTGCACTCCGCGGTCGAGCTCCCGCGGGAGGCCATCCTGCGCAGGGCCGCCGAGGCCGTCGCCCCCGGCGGCGTCCTGCTGGTGGTCGGCCACAGCGGCCCGCCATCCTGGCTCGACGGCACCGACGAAGGCCACGCGCACGACTCGCTGCCCACACCCGCCGAGGTCCACGAGGCGCTCCGGCTGCCCGCCGGGGCCTGGGAACTGCTCCGCAGCGCCGAACACGTCCAGCCGATGACCGGCCCCGACGGCCTCCCCGCCACCCGGACGGACAACACCCTCATGCTGCGCCGCATCCCCGCCTGACGGTCGCCCCGGGAGCTGTTCTCAGGGGCACCCGTGCAGCGGGAGGCGAACCGGCCCTCATACCGCCGGCGGGGGAGGGGGGCCGTTCTCCCGGCGCGGCCCGGACTGCAGGAGCAGGGTGGCGATGTCGTCCCAGCGGCGGCCCGCCCGCCGTGCCCGCGCGACCAGTTCACGGACCGTCACCCCGAGGTCCGCCGCCAGGGAGTGGTCGACCTGCCCGGCGAGCGAGGCGATCGCCCGGCCGAGGTCCGTGCCGGGTGCCTCCACCAGGCCGTCGGTGTAGAGCAGCAGCAGGGAGCCGGTGGCGAACGGCACTTCGGAGACCGGGTAGACGGCGTGCGGGTCGATCCCCATCGGCGGGCCCGGCGGGATGTCCAGCACCCGGGCCGGCCCGCCCGGCGGCCGCAGCACCGGCGGCGGATGCCCGGCGCTGACCAGCTGGGCCCGCTCCGCCGCGAGGTCGAGGTGGGCGTACAGGCAGGTGGTGAACAGGCCGGGGTCGAGGTCGCACAGCAGCCGGTTGGTGCGCCCGATCACCTCCTCCGGGGAGGCGCCGGCGGCGGCGTGCACGGCCGTGCGGACCTGGCCCATCAGTGCGGCGGCCGGGAAGCTGTGGCCCTGCACGTCGCCGATCACCGCGGCGGCCGCCGAGGGGCCGAGCCGGATCAGGTCGTAGAAGTCGCCGCCGACGTCCATGCCCCGGGTCGTCGGCAGGTAGTGCGCGGCGACCTGCAGGCCGTCGATCGCGGGCAGTGTGTGCGGCAGCAGGGCCTGCTGCAGGTCGTGGGCGAGCTGGTTCTTGGTGTCGTACAGGTGCGCCCGGTCGAGGGCCTGCGCGATCAGGCCGGCCAGCGAGGTCAGCACGGTCCGCTCGTCGGCGGCGAAGGGGTGCGGCCGGTCGTACGACAGCAGCAGGCAGCCCACCGGGCGGCCGGAGGTGATCAGCGGCAGGACCGCCCAGGCCTGCTTGCCGGTGACCTGCGGGACGTCCGGATAGGCGGCCGCCAGCTCCTCGGAGCTGCCGAAGAAGCCGGGGATGCCGGTGTTCAGCGCCCGTACCGTGGGCGTGTCCCGCAGGGCGAGCGGGATCTCCTCGAAGCGCGCCATGGCCTCCGCCGTGTAGCCGCGGTAGCCCGACACCCGGAGCCGGCCGTGCTCGGAGGTCAGCAGCGCCAGGCCGTGCGCCCCGAAGGAGGGCAGCACCTGTTCGGCGACCAGCGACACCACGTCGTCCACCGACACCGCCTCGGTGAGGGCCGCCGCGAGGTGCATGATCTGGTAGATCTGGCCCGCCCGGGAGACCGGCACCGGCCGGGCCGGCGGCACCGGTTCGGGCCCGTCGTCGGCCGGGGTGATCCGGATGCTGATCCCGTCCTCGGCCGGGTACAGCCGGAACGCCAGCCACCGGTCCGGCGGGCGCATGGCGGTGAACGCGGACGGCTCGCGGCTGATGATCGCCGAGCGGTAGCGGTCCTCGTACGCCGGGTCGTCCAGCCACGGCAGTGCCTGCCAGGGCAGCGCGCCGAGCAGCTTCTCCGGGCCGGCGCCGAGCAGGGCGCAGGCCCCGTCGGTGAGGAAGACGATCCGGCCGTTCAGATCCATCGCGCAGCTGCCGCCGGGCAGCCGCTCGGCGAACGCCCGGGCCGCCATCTCCGGCAGCTTCGCCGCGGCCAGCCGCAGCGGCAGCACCCGCGGCCTCGCCGGGACGGCGGGCCTCGTGCCCGCCAGCAGTTCGCCCAACCGGTCGCACGCGGCCGCGACCACGGCCCGCTCGGCCTCGCCCAGCTCCTGGGGGTGCGAGCTCGGCCACAGCAGCAGGAGCGCTCCCAGGCAGTGTTCGCCCGCGCAGACCGGTGCCGCGGCCAGTGCGAAGTGGTACGGCATGGTCACCGCGGACCGGGGGTACTGGCGGGCGAACTCCTGCTGGCTGCCCGACCACACCAGGGCCCGCCGCCGCACCGCGTCGCCGACCGGGAACGGCGCCGTCACCGCGACCCTGGTCCACGGGGCGACGAACTCGGCCGGGAGGCCGCGGACCACCGCGAGATGCAGCACGTCCTCGTCCTCCGGCAGCAGGAACAGGCACGCGGAGGAGGCTCCGCACAGCTCCACGAGACCGGTCAGCGCGCCGTCGATCCGCCCGTCCCAGCCCGCCCGGCCGCGGTCACCGACGGCCGGCACGGGGGGCTCCCCGCATGCCCGGAACGCCCGGCGGCCGGGGAAGCGGCGCAGGCCACAGCGTCATCCGGACATCGCCCATACCAGCGACGCTACGCCCGCGGGCCGCACCGGGCACCCCGGGTGGCACCGCGGAACCGCCCCCGGGGCGCTGCCGGATGCCGTCCGGCCTGCGGATATCCTCGGCAGCCGGTGACCGGGAGCCGGCAGCCGGTCGACAGGGCAGGGGAGCAGGCGATGGGGCACGAGGAGTGCGGCGACGGGAAGCTCGCGGCCGAGGGCGAGATCGCCGTGGCCAGACTGGCGCTCGACTCCGGAGACCTCCCGCACGCGGCCGACCACCTGGCCGACGCCATGCTCCACGACCCGCAGCAGCCCGACCTGTACGAGGCGCTCGCCGAGCTGTGCGCCCGGGCCGGCGGTGCGGCCGCGACCCGCACCCACTTCCCGCTCGAGGGCCGGATCTACCTGGGCACGCTCGTCTGCCGCGCGCACGTCGAGGCGGCGGCGGGCGACTGGGACCAGGCGGTCGGCCTGATCGCCGCCGCGATCGGCTTCGAGCCCGCCACGCCCTGGGCGCACGCCGCCTGGTTCGCCCGCGAGGACCTCGCCGAGCTGGTCACCCCCGACGCCGTGGTCCAGGCGCTGCCCCGCGCCATGCGCGGCCTGCCCGATCCGATGCCCGAGGACCTGGCGGCCGCCGTGCGGCCGTTCGCCGACCTGGTGCGGGTCGTGGTGCGGCGCCATCCCGACCATGCCGCGCTGCTCGCCCTCGCCTCCGGCCTGGTCCGCCGCTTCGGCGACACCGAGGAGGGCGTGCGGCTCGCCGAGCGCGCCCACCGGGCCGCCCCCGGACACCTGTCGGCGGTGATGTTCGGCAACGCCCTGCGCGCCCACGGCGACACCGAGCGAGCCCTGGCCGTCTGGGAGGCCGAACTCGCCCGCGACCCGTCGGACACCCACCTCGCCGTCGACGTCGCCGAGTTGTACGGGGCGACCGGCCGCCCCGCGAAGGGCCTGGCCTGGCTGGACCGCGTCCTCGCCGCCGAGCCCGACCATCCCAAGGCGGGCCCCGCCCGGCACGGCCTGCGGCACCGCATCGACGGCGGCACGGCGCATCTGGTCGCCCTCGCCGACCACCACCGGGCCCACCCGGACCACGACTACGCCCCGGACCTGCTCGCCCACCTCGTCCGGCAGCAGTCCTGGCTGGGCATCGTCCCCGGCGCCCGCGAGGCGACCGTGAACGTCCTCCACCAGTGCCTGGAGTCGCCGACGGCGACCCGCGACAGCGAACTCGAGATCACCGCCTCGCAGCTGGAACCGCCCAGCTCCCGGCTGGCCGTGCGGCTCGCCTTCCCGGCCGCCGACGTCGTGTACGGCAGCATTCCCGAGCCCGACCCGCGCCACCCCGTCCGCCCGGTCGGCACCCGGGTATGGACCTGGAACGGCACCGAACCGGCCCCCGCCGTCCCGGCCCCCTCGGCGGAGGCCGCCGAACTGCTGCGGGACACCGCCGAGATCGCCTGGCCCGCCCCGCCGGCCGCCTACGACCACGCCGTACGGCTCGCCGGTCTGCCGCTCGAGGACCTGCTCGGCGCCCTCGCCCACCCGCCGGCCCCGCGCGAGGACGAGCTCGGCCGCGCGCTGCTCGCCCACCAGCCCGAACTGTGGGTGCGCGCCGTCCAGGTCTTCGCCTGCCTCGGCATCGCCCACCACCGCACCGACCAGCCCTGGGCCGGCTCGAAGCGCCGCGAGGTGCTGCTGGACCTCCTGTACGGCGCCGACGACTGGACGGTCGAGGCCGCGGGCTTCGCCCTGGCCGCCGTCGGCTGGACGCAGCCCGAGACACGCACCGACATCGCCGAGCACCTGCACGCCCGGCTCCGCCACACCGCCGAGGCCGCCCGCCGGCGCGAGGTGACGATCCTTCCGTCGCTCTGCACCCTGATGCTCGCCTGCCCCTGGGCCGACGCCCGAGCCCTCGGCCTGGCCCGCACCCTCGCCGAAGGGCCCGCCGACGACACCCCGGCCACCGCCCCCGCCGCCCCGAAGCCCGGTCTCCTCCGCCGCCTGTTCCGCCGCCACTGAGGGGGGCGGCCGGGCGCGCGGGGGTACCCCGGTCGAGCGAGCTGTTCGGATCATCGGCATGTTCCAGGCGCATCCGTGCGGGCACATACCAGATGACAGGACGTCAGGAGCAGCCGCCCCGCCGTCGTACGGCCCGCGGCACGCCCGGCGTCGAGCACAACCCCTGCCGATCGACGACCGGGGGCGCGCGGACCTGCCCGCGGCGCCCCCACGCCACCCCCACCCCAGGGCCGTTGCGGCCGCCCACCGGCGGCCCGCCGCCGCGTGCGCCCGGCCCGCCGCACCACGAAGGGGTACCGATGGCCGACCTCAACCTCCCCGGCGCCGAACAGCGCCGGCTCGACGACGCGCCCATGGCCGGAGACGGCGGCGCCCGCACCATCTGGCACATCACCTGGGACCGCAACGCCACCGCCGACGCCCCCGCCGACCTGCTGCCCTTCGACAACCTCGCCAACTACTTCACCGGGTCGGGCTCCGGCGCGGCACCGCACGTCCTCTGGGACCCGTTCACCGGCCGGACCGCCCAGTTCTTCGCCGCCACCTCCCGCAGCAAGTCGGTGGTCAACGCCCCCGGCGGCGTCGAGACCAACCGCAAGGGCGACATCTGCATCCAGATCGAGAGCCTGTTCTTCCCGTACTGCCGGGTCGGCGGCAAGGTCTACGCCACCCTCGCCGACGCCCCCTGCACCGGACTCGACCGGATCGTCGCCTGGCTGCGCTCCTGGGGCGTCCCCGACGTCTGGCCGATGGGTGCACCCACCTGGTCCGCGAACCGCTCCGCCACCACCTGGAACACCCGCAGCGGCCACTACGGCCACTCGCAGGTCCCGGAGAACGACCACACCGACCCCGGGCCGATGCCCGACCTGTTCCGCTTTCCCCCGGCCGGCGCCGCCGACCGGCGCCGACTCGACGAAGAAGTGAGGTGACACCCGTGGCACTCGTCATCGGAGACATCAAGCCCGGCTTCCTGGACGGCCACCCCGAGAACGGCACCCTCATCCCGCTGCCGCCCCAGAACGGCGGTGCCGTCGGATGGGGCCCCGTCTACCTCTCGTTCGGCTGCGACTTCGGCGACGCCCAGCTGCGCATCGCCGTCTGGAACGAGAACTCCCGGTCGTGGCGGGTCTCCGGCCTGACGGTCACCGCCGCCGGCGGGCGGGTCGGCGTCCCCGTCCAGGACGGCGACTCCAAGGTCTCCGTCGCCCGGGTCAAGGCCTCCGCCACCGACACCGGCCTCTGCCCGATCGGCTACCTCGTCGAGGCGATCCTCCGCGCCTGACGGCCCGGCCGGCACTCGGGTGGTCGATCGGGGTGCCCCCGGTGCCCCATGATCGACCACCCGGTGCGCGTCCGAGGACGAGGACGAGGCCGGGGACGCCCTGTCGGTGCGTCAGACCTCCCCGCCCGCAGGGCCCGGACGCAGCTGGTGGAGGGTGTAGCCGCGTCCGGCGGGGTCCATGCGGCGGGTGGCGGTGGTGAAGAGCTCGGCGGCCCGGCGGTAGGAGAGGCGGCCGCGGCCGGTGCCGGGGCAGCGGTCGGCGGCGGGTGTGCCGGCCGGGGCACGGCGTTCGGTGAGCAGCAGCGGCCCGTTGGCGCGGCCGGCGACGAGCAGCGGCAGGAGCCGGGCGCTGGCGGCCCGCCAGCGCAGGGCGGGCCGGCCGGGGCCGGGCAGGGTGCAGCGGTGGAGCAGGTCCAGGTGGTCGACGTCCAGTGCGAGCACGGACTCCACCGGGGCGCCGCTCTCGTGCAGCAGCCGCCACGTCACCCGCTCCCGCAGCGGTGCCCGCAGGGCGAGTACCGCCCGCAGTTCGTCCGGGCCGAGCGGCGCGGCGGCCTCCGGGCGGGGGAGCGGGCGCAGGCCCGCGGCCGGGTCGGCGGCGAGCCAGCCCTGCTCCTGCCACCAGGCCAGGGCGCCGCGCAGGATGGACAGCTCGCGGTTGAGGGTGCGCGGGTCCGCGTCGGCGGCCCGCCGGGCCAGCGCGGACTGCAGCAGCGCCGGCGCCGCCGGTCCGTCCAGTACGGCGAGCGGCAGCGCCGGGGGCCGGGCGCCGCGGCGGGCGGCACCGACCGGTACGGGCCGGTCGGCCAGCAGCCAGGACCAGTTCGCCAGTGCGATCCGGTAGACGCGCCGCGAGCCCTCGCCGAGCGGCGCGGCGGCGAGGTAGCGGCCGACCGCAACCTCGTACTCCACCGGTGCCGAGCTGTCGCAGTAAATCACCCGGCCATTAGAACACCCTGCCCGAGTCCTCCCAGCAAGCAGGGTGTCTACCCGCGTTGCAAGATCATTGCGTCGACGGCGCTCAGGTGCGCCCGCCAGGTGCACGCCGTCCGTCGCCCCGGTGCCCTCGGTGGCACCGCCCTGCCGACGTCCCGTCAGGCCGGTGCAATAAATCCGGTGCCCCGCCGCCGGGGTGTTCCCTAGACTCGCCGCGAGCCGCACGCCACCGGATCGGGCGTGCGCCGTGACGAATCGAGGGGAGTCGGGCCGTGCACACCTGCACCGCTGCCGTCGTCCCCCCGTCGCGTTTCGAGGTGATCCTGGTGTCTTCGTCGACCCGGTGCCGGCTGCGCGCCCTGCACCGGAGGTCCGTGACGAACGCCTGACCTGCGCACCCGCTCCGCCCGCCCCGCCGTACGGCCCGTGACCGTCCGGCAGCGCGGCCGGCGGTGTGCCCGAGGTCCGTCCGCGGGGGAGCGCCCCGCACCAGCGTCGTCCGTCCATCGCGCCGCCCTTTCCCCAACGTTCGAAAGGCACCGGGCCGTGCGCACCGACCTGAACCGTTCCACCGTCACCCGCCCCGCCGACCTGCCGGCGGCCGTCCGCAACCTGGGCATCCTGGCCCACGTGGACGCGGGCAAGACCACCGTCACCGAGCGGGTCCTCTACCTGACCGGCGCCATCCACCGCCGCGGCGAGGTCCACGACGGCACCACCGTCACCGACTTCGACTCCCAGGAGCGTGACCGCGGCATCACCATCTTCGCCGCGGCCGTCAGCTGCAGCTGGGACGGGCACCGGATCAACCTGATCGACACCCCGGGCCACGTCGACTTCTTCGACGAGGTGGAACGCTCCCTGCGCGTCCTCGACGGCGCCGTCGCCGTCTTCGACGCGGTGGCGGGCGTCGAACCGCAGAGCGAGGCGGTGTGGCGCCAGGCAGACCGGCACGGCGTGCCGCGGATCGCCTTCGTCAACAAGCTCGACCGGGCCGGCGCCGACCTCGACTCGGCGGTCGCCTCGATCCGCGAACGGCTGCACCCGGCCCCGCTGGCCGTCCAGCTGCCGATCGGACGCGAGGACGGCTTCACCGGCGTCGTGGACCTGCTCCGCATGCGCGCCCTCACCTGGGCCGACGGCACCGACGGCGCCCAGGAGGGGCCGGTGCCCGAGGCCCTGCGCGAGGACGCCGAGCGGCGCCGCCGCGCGCTCGAGGAGGCGGTCGCCGAACTCCACCCCGCCGCACTGGAGGAGTTCTGCACCCGCGGCACCCTCGGCGCCACGACGCTGTCCGCGGCCCTGCGCGACCTCACCCGCACCGGCGAGGCCGTCGTGGTGCTCTGCGGATCGGCCTACCGCAACCGCGGCATCGAACCGCTGCTGCAGGCCGTCGTGGACTACCTGCCGTCCCCGCTGGACGTGCAGGCCGTCCGCGGCACCCTCGGCGGCGAGGTGCAGGAGCGGCCCGCCGACCCGGCGGCACCGTTCGCCGCCCTCGCCTTCAAGGTCAACTCGACCGCCACCGGCCGGCTGACCTACCTCCGTATCTACTCCGGAACCGTCCGAAAGGGGGACACCGTGCTCGACACCGCCACCGGCCGCACCGAGCGGATCGCCCGCCTCGTACGCGTCCAGGCCGACCGGCACGCCGAGACCGACACGGCCACCGCCGGAGACATCGTCGCGGCGATCGGACTCAAGGCGGCCCGCGCGGGCGCCACCCTGTGCGCACCCGCCGCCCCGCTCGTCCTCGAACCGCCGACCACGGCCGAACCGGTCGTCTCGGTCGCCGTCGAGGCGTGCCGCAACACCGACACCGAGCGGCTCGCCACCGCCCTGGCCCGACTGGTCGAGGAGGACCCGTCGCTCGCCGTCCGTACCGACCCCGAGACCGGACAGGTCCTGCTGTCCGGCATGGGAGAACTGCACCTGGAGGTCGCCGTGGAGAAGATCCGCCGCGCCGACGGCGTCGAGGTCGCGGTCGGCCGCCCCCAGGTCTCCTACCGGGAGACCGTGGCCGGCGGCGTCACCGGCCTGGTGTACCGGCACGTCAAGCAGGACGGTGGCGCGGGCCAGTTCGCCCACGTCGTCATCGACGTCGAACCGCTGCACCCCGACCCGGAGGCGGCGGACGGCGGCGACGGTGCGGGCCGCTTCGAGTTCCGCTCGACCGTCACCGGCGGGCGCGTCCCGCGCGAGTACGTCCAGGCGGTCGAGGCGGGCTGCCGCGACGCCCTCGCCGAGGGCCCGCTCGGCGGCCACCGGGTGACCGGCGTGCGGGTGACCCTCACCGACGGTGCGACCCACGTCAAGGACTCCTCCGAGACGGCGTTCCGCACCGCCGGCCGGTTCGCCCTGCGGGACGCGCTGCGCGCCTGCCGGATGACCCTGCTCGAACCGGTGGTCGAGGTCACCGCCACCGTGCCCGACGACGCCGTCGGCGCGGTGATCGGCGACCTCGCCGCCCGCCGCGGCCGGGTCACCGGCCAGGCCGCCAGGGCGGGCACGGCGGTCGTCACCGCGACCGTCCCGCTGGCGGAACTGTTCGGCTACGCAACCCGCCTGCGCAGCCGCACCCAGGGCCGCGGCACCTTCACCACCCGCCCCACCGGCTACGCCCCGGCCCCCTGAGCAACGCCATCCGGGGCTGACGGGTGACCCATAGGGGGCGTGGAGAACTGCGCGAATCCGGAAGGCCGCTCACCCGAGCCGCCCTCCCCCTCCCGCACCCTCGCGCCCCGAAAGCCCGACACCCCGTCACCCGCCCACTGCACCTACGGAGGACGCTGCACCCCATCATGGACACCGGCCGTCCGCGATCACGCCCGGCCGGCCGGTGTCCCACGGAGGAGAAGCCATGCCCGAGTCCCCCGCCCCGCTCCGCCTGGAGGCGATCGCCACGGTCGGCCCCGCCGGGATTCCCGCTGCGGCGGCGGAGGCCGAGCGCCGCGGGATCGGCCGGTTCAGCATGTCCGAGACCGCGCACAACCCCTTCCTCCAGCTGGCCCGCGCCGCCGACCGCACGGAGTCGATCGAACTGGCCACCGGCGTGGCGATCGCCTTCGCCCGCACTCCGATGACCCTCGCCTACGAGGCCTGGGGCCTGCACGAGGCGTCCGGCGGACGGGCCGTCGTCGGCCTCGGCTCGCAGATCAAGCCGCACGTCGTCCGCCGCTTCGGCATGCCCTGGGACCGCCCGGCGGCCCGGATGACCGAGTACGTCGCCGCCGTCCGCGCCATCTGGCACAGCTGGCAGACCGGCGAGCGGCTGGCCTTCCGCGGCGAGTTCTACACCCACACCCTGATGACCCCGGTGTTCGCCCCCGGCCCGGTCGAGTCCGGTACCCCGCCGATCCTGCTCGCCGGTGTCGGACCGCTGATGACCAGGGCTGCGGGTGCCGTCGCCGACGGTCTGATCGCCCACCCCTTCACCTCCACCCGCCATCTGGCCGAACACGTCCTGCCCGGTGTGCGGGCCGCCCGGGCCGAGGCCGAGGGTGCGGGTTCGCCCTGGACGGCGCGGCCGTTCGAGGTGGTCGGCTCGGTGCTCACCGCGACCGGCCGCACCGAGGAGGAACTCGAGCGGAACCGCCGCGGGGTCCGCGAGCGGATCGCCTTCTACGCCTCCACCCCCGCCTACCGGCCCGTCCTGGAGACGCACGGCTGGGGCGGGCTGCACGACGAGCTGCACCCGCTGTCCGTCCGCGGACGGTGGAAGGAGATGGGCGATCTCGTCGACGACGAGGTCTTCGACGCCTTCGCGGTGGCCGGCGAGCCGGCCGAGGCCGCCCGGGAGATCCACCGCCGCTACGCCGGCCTCGTCGACCGGCTCGCGGTGCACGGCCCGGAGGGCTCCGACCCCGGACCGGTGCTGGACGTCCTGAGCGAGGTCCGCGCACTCGACACGGTGGGGTGACGTGCAACACCGAGTACCGTGGACGCGGTGCACTGAGTGCCGTAATCCGCGGATGGTGCTAGGTTTCAGCGCATGACCAACGCGCAGAAGGCCGAAGCGGAGGCCACGGCCGCCACCGGGAAGCCCGCAATGCGCGACGCCCTGATCGCGGCCGCCTTCCAACTGTTCCTGGACCGGGGCTACGAGCAGACCACCATCGACGACATCGTCGGCCTGGCCGGCGTCGGCCGCCGCTCGTTCTTCCGCTACTTCCCCTCCAAGGAGGACGTGGTCTTCCCCGACCACGAGCAGTGCCTGGCGGACATGACCGCCTTCCTGCAGGACAGCGCGGACACCGACGACCCCGTCCTGCGGGTCTGCGACGCCGCCCGCCTGGTGCTGCGGATGTACGCCGAGAACCCCACCTTCTCCGTGCAGCGCTACCGCCTCACCCGCCAGGTCCCCGGCCTGCGCACCTACGAACTCTCGGTCGTCTGGCGGTACGAGCGCACCCTCGCCGAGTTCCTCCGCGGTCGCTTCGCCGCCCGCAAGGACGGCACGCTGCGCGCCGACGCCATTGCCGCCTCCGTGGTCGCCGCGCACAACCACGGGCTGCGCTCCTGGCTGCGCGCCAACGGCCAGGGCGACGCCGAGGCCGAGGTCGACCGCGCCCTCGAGTACGTCCGCAACACCTGGTCGTCGAAGCCGCAGGCCCGGCCCGGCGCCGACGAGGAGGAAGAGGACGTGATCGTCGTCATCACCAAGCGGCGCACCCCGATGTGGCGGGTCGTCAGGGACGTCGAAGCCAGCCTCAACAACGACTGACCGCCACCGCCCACCGCCCGGGGCCGCCGCCTCTCCGCGAAGCCGGCCCTCGGCTCGTGCTGCGCCACCGCGGCGTCCACCCGGGCGACCCGTCCAGTGGATCGAACGAGCGGGCCCGGCCCCGGAGCCGTAGGACCTGTTCCGGACCGGACACCCGTGAACGCAAAGACGCCCGACCGGGAAGCCCGGTCGGGCGTTTCTGCGTGCGCCCCTCGCGGCCCGGAGGACCGGGACGCCGTGGGGTCAGCGGCCCTTCGCCTCGGCGGTGAGCTGGGGGAGGACGGTGAACAGGTCGCCGACGACGCCGTAGTCGACGAGTTCGAAGATCGGGGCCTCGGGGTCCTTGTTGACC